>CAZXXV010000264.1:0-6674 GCA_964644725.1 uncultured bacterium | reverse complement strand
TCACAGCGCCTGGCGGTAGAGTTCGACGATCTCGTCTGCCGTGGGGACGCGGGGATTGTTGCCTGGGCTGCCGCTGTCCAGCGCATCCTTGGCCATCGTGGGTGCAAGCGTCATCAACTTGTTCGGATCGATGCCAAGCCCGGTCAGTCTCGGAATCTGCAGGTCGTTGCAGATGGCTCGGACCTCGGCGACGGCGCGCTGTGCCGCCTCCATGTCGCTCAGGCCGGTGGTATCCACGCCTAACGCCCGGGCGATCTCGGCGAATCTCCCTGGTGCCCCGGCGATGCTCCATTCCATGACGTACGGCAAGAGGACCGAGTTAGAGATCCCATGCGGCTTGTGGAAATAGGCCCCGATCGGCCGGGCCATCCCGTGCACCAAGGCGACCGAGGCGTTAGAAAAGGACATCCCGGCCTCCAGGGAGGCGACGTGCATCATGGCCCTGGCGGCCAGGTCCTCTCCGTTCCTGAACGCCGCCCGGATGGACTGTCCGATCCTCCTGATTGCGGAAAGCGCCAAGAGGTCGGACAGGGTGTTCGACCGCAACGAGACGTACGACTCGATGGCGTGGGTGAGGGCATCGAGGCCGGTGGAGGCGGTCACGAGGGGCGAACAGGTCACCGTGAGCAGCGGGTCGTCAATCGCAACCTCCGAGATGAGGTGGGGATCCGCAATGAGCATTTTGACGTTGGTCACAGGATCGGTGATGATCGCGAACCGCGTCACCTCGCTGCCTGTGCCCGCGGTTGTGTTCACGACCACCAGGGGGAGCTTGGCCTTCTTGATCTTGTTGGCGCCCTTGTAGTCCACGATCGAGCCGCCGTTTGTGGCCAGGACGGCGACAGATTTGGCGGTGTCAATGACGCTCCCGCCCCCGATCGCCACGACGGTGTCCGCCTTCGCTTCCTCGAGGGCGGCCAGGCCCTTCTCCACCTCGGTGGTCGTCGGCTCGTTCGGGATGTCGCTGAAGACGCCCCGGAGGAGCCTAGCACTTGACAGTTGGTCAATCACCTTTCCGGCCATTGGTGTTGCGCGCACATTGAGGTCCGTGACAACCAACACCTTTCCCCCGCCGATCCTGGAGGCTTCTGCCGCGACACGTTCGTGGCACCCGAGCCCAACGTGGATCGTAGCCGGCACCTTGAACTCGAAAGGCCGTTCTCCGTAGTTTGCCATCGTGCATCTTCCTTCTCGTCGCCCGATGCCGCGAGTAGTGCCACTCGGAATCCAGATCAGAGGCTAGCGGCCAGCGGCTGACGGCCGGCTCCCTCCCTCACACGGCTTCAATGGTGGATGGCGGCTTGGGGGTGATGTTGTAGGTCACGGAGACGACGCCATTGACCTCTGTGGTGATCCGCTTCGCAAGCTTTTCGAAGATGGGCCAAGCGAGGTGCGTGGGGGTGCCGGTGATGGCATCGATGCTCTCCCAGCACCGGACCTCGATCTGGTAGCCGAACTCCCGCCGCCCCTTGCGGATGCCGGTGACCCGATCCTCGTGGAGGATGGCGAGGTACTGGAACGCACCGGAGCGGGCGAGTTCCTGCTCTACGATTTTCGTCGCGGCGCGGACGATGGCGATCCGCTCCGGGGTCACCTCGCCGATGACCCGGGCGGCGAGGGCCGGGCCGGGGAAGGGCGGCCGGTCGTAGGTGGCCTTGGGCAGCCCCAGGGCCTTCCCCACCATGCGGACGGCGGTCTTCCGGAGCTGGATCACCGGCTCGAGCACGTGGTAGCCGTACGCCTTCTGGGTGTCAATGCCGAGCTGGGCGAGGACGTTGTGCTGCCGCTTGATCCCGGCGACGGTCTCTTCCACGTCGGTGTAGTTCGTCCCCTGGAGGAGGAACTTGGCCCCGCTCTTCTTCACCAGGGGCCCGAAGACGGTCTTGTAAAAGGTCTGGGTGATGGCCTCGCGCTTCTCTTCCGGATCCGTGATCCCCTTGAGTGCCTTGAAGAATTGGGCCTTGGCGTCCACCAACTCCACGTGGACACCCAGCCGCTTGAAGGTCGAGACGATGGCCTGGGGCTCGCCTGCCCGCATGATCCCGTTCTCGATGAAGTAGGCCTTCAGTCGTGGGCCTATTGCCCGGTGGCCCAGCATCGTCACTACCGAGGAGTCCACCCCACCGGAGAGGGCCACCACCGCGATGCCGTCCCCCACCGTGGCCTGGATGCTTTCCACATGTGCCTGGATGAACGCCGTTGGGTCCAGATCCTGGACCTTGATCTCCTTGATTTCCATCGGTTCTCCTCCTCGGTCGTTGGGTCACGCAACTGGGTGGGGGCAGCAGCAATCCGAAAAAGTACGAACCGCCATGATCACCCAGCGCCAGCGCTGGGTACCCGGGTCGCTAAGGATGGGATATTCTCTTGTCTCTAACGTAGAACGCGACGCCGAGTTCGTGAGGACTTTGGGCTCTTGGTTACTCTGCCAAATGCTCCTCCGGGCTTGGCGTTCTTGGCGCCTTGGCGGTTAGCTCTTTTGGCTACGGGCGGTCCCGCCTTCCTACTGCTCCGGGTTGAGGGTCCCGAGCGCTATTCCGGCAAGCTTCTCCATCTCCCGTGCCACCACGGTCTGGTCTAGCTTGCCGCTCCCGGCGGCGCGTGCGGCGTTGTAGAGCTGTAGCGCCGACGCCGCGATGAGGGCGGGGGCCTTGGCCTCCGTGGCGGTCTGCAGGAACAGGTTCAGGTCCTTGAACATCAGGTCCAGGGCGAAGCCGGGCTCGTAGTTGCCCGCCAGCGCCTTGATGCGCAGGTGGTTCTCTAGGATCCAGGTGCCGCCGGAGCTACTCCGCAGGATCGACACCATGGTGTCCAGATCCAGGCCGAGCTTGCGGCCCACCAAGAGAGCCTCCACTGCAGCCACGGTGTGTACCGCCACCAGCGCCTGGTTGACCAGCTTGGCAACCTCGCCGGCGCCGGCGCCGCCGCAGTGGACGATCTTCCTGCCGATCGCCTCCAGTACCGGCCGCACCGCCTCCAGGTCCGCCGCCTCCCCGCCGACCATGATGGTGAGGGTCCCGGCCTCGGCGCCGCCGGGGCCGCCGCTCACAGGGCAATCCAGAGCCCGGATGCCTCTGGCCCGGGCCGCCTCGTACACCTTGCGGGAGGTGCCGGGGTCCACGGTGCTCGTGTCGCAGAGGTAGGCGCCGGGCTTGAGATGAGCCAGGAGGCCGTGCGGACCGTCGGTCACGGCCAGGAGGGCGGCAGGGTCGGGCAAGCTGGTGACCACCACGTCCGCCTGCCTGGTCAGTGCGGGCAGGTCTGGAGCGGGGATGGCGCCCAGGGCGGCCACGGCCTGCACCGCGGCCGGGTTCAGGTCGTAGGCCCACACCGGGAAGCCGGCCTTGAGGAGGTTTCTGCACATGCGCTGACCCATGATGCCGACGCCGACAAAGCCAACGTTGCGAGGCATGAGGTGCTCCTCCTGAGTGGGTGAGTCGCCACCTTCAGGCTGTGGATTGGTCTGGATGGATGCGGCCCGGCCGACGCCCCGGGAAGCGCCGCTGACTATGGGGGCCTTTCCCAAGAGGTCCATGGCGACTCCCGTACTTGCCCTATCGGCCGAGGAGGGCGTTCGGCAGCCAGACGGAGAGGCTGGGGAAGAGAACGATGAGAGCGAGCGTCGCCAGCAGCGGGACGTACCAGGGGAGCATAGCAATGGAGAGCCGCTCCAGGGGGACGCCCGTCACCCGGGTTAGGATGTAGAGCACCGTGCCCACCGGCGGGGTGACCAGGCCAATCATGAGGTTGAAGACCATGATGACCCCGAAGTGGATGGGATCGACGCCGTACTGCTTGACCATGGGCATGAAGACGGGCACCAGGATGAACAGGGCGGGCGTCGGATCAATGAAGCAGCCGACGATCAGGAGGAAGATGTTCACGACGAGCAGGAACATCAGTTGAGTACTGACGATGCTCCCCATCCAGTTGACCAGCGTGTCGGTGATCTGATACCGGGCGATCACCCAACTGTAAATGGAGCTGGCGGCCACGATGAACAGGATGATGGAGGTATCCATCATGGAGTCCTTGAGGACTTGGAGGAAGCTCCGGAGGTTGATGGTCTGGTAGAAGACGCCCATGACTATGACATAGACCACGGCGATGGCCGCGGCCTCGGTGGGCGTGAAAATCCCCGAGACGATGCCTCCGATGAGGATGACGGGCGCGAGGAGCGGCAGGATGCCCTTCTTGATCGCCGCGAACACCTCCCGCATCGAGGCGCGCCGCTTCGCCTTCCAGCCGTACCACGGGGCCATGGCCACCAGGAGCGCCATCATGGCCACTCCCATGATGACGCCGGGGAAGAAGCCGGCGATGAGGAGCTTGGCCACCGACTCGCCCGCCATGGCGCCGTAGATCACCATGGGGATGCTGGGCGGGATGATGGGGCCGATGGTGGCGGAGGCCGCCGTCACGGCGGTGCTGAACTCGAGGTCGTACCCCTCGTCCACCATCGCCTTGATCTCCATCTGGCCGAGGCCGCCGGCATCCGCCACCGCGCTGCCGGACATGCCGGCGAAGATCATGCTGCCCAGGACGTTCACGTGGCCCAGGCCGCCCTTGAAGTGGCCCACCAGGGTCTTGGCGAACTCGAAGATCCGGTCGGTGATCTTGGCCTCGTTGCAGAGGCGCCCGGCCAGGATGAAGAAGGGGATGGCGAGGAGGGTGAAGTTGGTCACGCCGTACATGATCCGCTGGGACAGCATGTCCCAGGGGATCGCGTCGAAGCCCCGCAGGACCCCGAGTGCCAGGACGCTCGTCACGCCCATGCTCAGGGCCACGGGGAACCCGAGGAGCATGAGGACCAGCAGCACTCCCATCATCAGGAAGAAGATGAGCATCGCCCTCGTCCTCTCCTCACCCCTGGATGCGGCCGAAGAGCGTCCGCCAGTCCCGGATCACGTCCTTCGCCGTCAGATAGACCATGATGATCAGGCTGACGGGGATGGACAGGTAGAGGTAGCTCGTGCTGACGGGGAAGCTCCCGGCCTCCACCGGATAGACCGCCCGCATCATCAGGAGGCTTCCCCAGATGATTCCCGCCAGAAACACCAGGCCCGCCAGGCTGATTACGAAGTCCACGCAGGCCTTCACTCTGGGCGGGAACCGCGCCAGCAGGAAGTCGGCGCGCAGGTGCAGGCCCTCCTTCGTCGCGATGGCGCTGCCGAGGAAGATCTGCCAGGCGTAGAACCAGCGGGCGGCCTCCTCGGTCCAGGGAACCGAGACCTGCATGATGTAGCGGAAGAAGACCTGGGCAGTGACCAGGGTGAGCATGGCCACGAAGGCGGTGAGGACCGCGACCTCCAGCACTTTCCAGACCAAGCGGGTGAAGGCGCTCATGGGCGAACCGTGGCCTCGCTGCGTGTGGGGGGTTCGCGAGACGGGGGCGGCGGGGCGGGCCGCCCCCGTCCGCACAAGGAAACCCGGCGCCCACCCCGGGCGTGCGGGCGGCGCCGGGCTCGGACGTCGGCGACGTCTGCTACCAGCCGAGGATCTGCTTCAAGAGGTCCTTGACCTCGGGCGCCCACTGCTGGGCCGCGATGCGCTCGACGGCCGGCCGGGCGGTCCCGAAGAACTTCGACTTGTCCACGGTGACGAACTGGACGCCGTGCTTCTTCTCCAGGATGGAGCGCAGCTCGGCGCTCTTCTCTTCTTGCTGGCCGCTCCCCCAGGCGGTAGCCATCTTCACCGCGTCCTCCACGATCTTCCGGTGCTCGGCGCTCAGGCCGGCCAGGAACTTGGTGTTCCCGAACCAGTGGAAGTAGGCCGAGAGGTGGTCGGTGAGCATGACGTACTTCTGGACCTCGTACAACTTGGCCTCGTAAATCTGGAGGATGGGGTTCTCCTGGCCGTTCACGACGCCGGTCTGCAGGGCGGTGAAGACCTCGGGCCAGGCCACCGGGGTCGGCAGCGCGCCCAGCTCCTTCCAGACGGCCACCCAGGTGGCGATCTCGGGGACCCGCAGCTTGAGGCCCTTCAGCTCGGCCGGGGTGGGGATGGCCTTGTTGGCGGTGAGCAGGCGAGCGCCCCGCCGGGAGAGGCCGAGCAGCCGCATGTTCCCGTTCTTGGTCATGTCCGCGTCGAGCTTCTGGCCGAGCTGGCCCTGGTAGGCCTTCTCGACGGAGCCGTAGTCGGGGAAGACGAAGGGGACGGAGGTCACGGCGTACTTGGGGGCGTAAATGGCGATGCCCATGTCGCCGGACTGCACGATCTGGAACTCGTTGCGGTTGGCGCCCTCCAGGAGTTCCCGCTCGCCGCCCACCTCGGGGCCGAGGAGTCGCACGGTCATCGCACCCTGGGAGGTCTTCTCGATGTGGTCCTTCATCCGATTGGCGATGCCCCAGACGATCTCCTCCGTGCGGGCGTTGTGCATGGCGACGGTGACCGTGGTTCCCGCCTCGGCGGGGGCCCACAGGCACGGCACGAGGATCGTGGCGAGAAACAGCATCGGGATGAGCATGACGGCTGTTCGTCTCATGACTCGCCCTCCTTTGATTGGGGGTGATGGTAGAAAGACCGGTACCCTGTTCGCGCTACTCCCCATCTCGATTCCGCGTGCTTACGCCCGAAGCGGCTCGGTCGGATTCGACACTGGAGGCGCGCACCAGTGCCTTGCCGTCTGTCGCCGCCCCCCTTGTCAGCGGGGGCGGGGAAACCCACCCCGCCGC
>CAZXXV010000263.1:0-6681 GCA_964644725.1 uncultured bacterium | reverse complement strand
GGTGATTCTCTTTCTCTAGGACGGCCGGACGATCCAGGCGGAGAGGACGGAGATCCTCGGGGATCGGGTTCGCATTGAGAAGCCGACGAAGACGATCGAGCTGCCCCGGTCGGCCGTGGTGTCGATTCACCCCGTCTCGCCCCCCACGGCCTCACCCACCGGCCGCCCGCCTGCCGACGTGTATCGGGGTCTGACGCAGCAGATGACCGACAAGGTTCGCCACGAGATTCAGAGCCGCCCGCCCGCCACCGTGTACCGGGGCCGGTAGCCAGAAGGGTCCACGGATCGCGGGCCAGGTCACCAGGGGGAGGTCAGAATGAACACACTGCCGTTTGCAATCGTTCCGACGATCTTCATCATCATCGTATTGCTGTACATCCTCTTCAGCGCGGTAAAGGTACTCCGGGAGTACGAGCGGGCGGTCATCTTCCGCCTAGGCCGGCTGTCCAAGGCCCTGGTCAATCCCGGCGGCACCGGCAACGGCCCCGGGCTGATCCTGCTGATCCCTGTCATCGACAAGATGGTGAAGGTCAGCCTCCGCACCGTGGCCATGAACGTCCCCTCCCAGGATGTCATCACCAAGGACAACGTCTCCCTCAAGGTAGATGCCGTGATTTATTTCCGGGTGATGGATCCCGAGCGGGCGGTGGTGGCGGTGGAGGACTACCTGTTCGCCACCTCGCAGATCGCCCAGACCACCCTGCGCAGCGTGCTGGGGCAGTCCGAACTGGACGAGCTGCTGTCGGAGCGAGACCGGATCAACCAGAAGCTTCAGCGCATCGTTGACGAGCACACCGATCCCTGGGGGATCAAGGTCAGCGCCGTGGAGGTAAAGCTCATTGACCTGCCCCAGGACATGCAGCGGGCCATGGCCAAGCAGGCCGAGGCCGAGCGGGAAAAGCGCGCCAAGATCATCCATGCCGAGGGCGAGCTGCTGGCCTCGGAGAAGCTGGCCCAGGCGGGCCGAATCATCGCCTCGGAGCCGATCACCATCCAGCTCCGCTACCTCCAGACCCTGACGGAGATCGGGACGGAGAAGAATTCCACCATCATCTTCCCCCTCCCCATTGACATGCTGCGGACCCTAGTGGTGGGGGACAAAAAGCCGGCGTGACGGCCGGGTGGAGAGCCTCCTGATCATGACGGCGTCAGGCGCATAGCCTGGCGCCCTTCGGCTGAAGCGTGACCGCGCAGCATGGGCGTGGTGCGAAACGGAAATTGAATGGGGTGAGGAGACCTCGGTGGACGACCCGTTAGCGCAGCGCATCCTGGACATCATTTACCACGATCCGGATTGCCGGCGCGTGTCCAAAGAGTCGCTGACCAACTGGATCCTGGATACGCAGCCCCGCACGGCCCCGTTGGAGGCAGCGGCGTTGGTGCAGTACCTTGCGGCGCACCAGCCGGATCTTCTGAATCGGCTGAAGATCAACGTCCGGATCAAGGAGGATCTGGCCCGCACGCTGGAATCCCTCGACCGGAACTGACCTCGGCTGCCGCGTTCGCCGCCCCCCGGCCTCCCCCGGCGGGATGCTGGGAAGGGGGACGGGACAGACAGTGCAGGTTCCGAGACAGTCCTTCCCCTACGACGCCGTGAAGCCGACGAGGGAGCCCTGCGGAGCAAGGAGTGGAGCCATGACCATCGTGGCGATTTCCCGGGAAATGGGGAGCGGGGGCTACGAGATCGGCGCCGCCGTCGCCAAGGCGCTGAACTTCGAGTACGTGGATCGGCAGATCCTCCTGCAGGCCGCCCACGCCCACGGCGTGCCGGAGGCGAAGCTCGTGGATGCGGTGGAGCGCCGGCTCTCCCTCTGGGAGCGCTTCGATGCAGAGAGGCGCCGCTATCTCATCTTCCTCGAGGCCGCCTACTATACGTTCGCGGAGAAAGGGAATCTGGTCACGGCCAGTCGCAGCGGGCCGTTCTTTGTCCGAGATGTCAGCCACGCGCTCAAGGTCCGGATCATGGCCCCCGTCGCGGTCCGTGTGCGGCGGGTCATGGCGCAGGAGCAGCTGGACCACAAGGCGTCCGCAGCCAAGGTCCGCACGTATGACCGGGAGATGTCGGGGCGCATCGACTACCTGTTCGGGTTGGACTGGACGCTTCCCGAGAACTACGACTTGGTGATCAACACCGGGAACGATGCCTGGGCCTTCTACACGGATCTCCTGGTGACGGCGGCCCGCCACCCCCAGTACCAGCCCACGCTGGAATCCCTGCAACGGATCCGCGACCTCAGCCTCGCCGCCCAGGTGCGCGCCGCTCTCGCCACGGATCCGGGGACCGAGCACATCAATGTCGAGGTCACTGCCCAGACAGGGCACGTGGTGCTGAAGGGCGTCGTCTTCAGCCCGGCCATGCTGGATGCTGCCGCCGAGGTGGCGAGGCGCGTCCCGGGCGTCAGCGCTGTCTCCTGCGAGGCGGAGGAGATCCCACGGGTGTACCCGGGCCCGATCATGTGACGCCAAACGGCTCGGTGGTTCGGCTGGGGACGGGCTGTGCTCCGCCACAACTTCGTCCGTGCTCGCCGCCTTTGAATGCTTAATGACGAGCACCATGTGGGGACATTGGGTCCGGTGATTGCGGAGCAGACTCAGGTTGTTCCCGGCAAGCTGAAATAGGCACCCAAGAAGTCGGTCAAGCGGACAGGAACCGCGCGGGGGTTTTCCGGCGAGGTTCGTACATCGGCCCCAGCGGATCGGTGCCTCGGGGAATCGGACGGCCCAGACGGGCTCCTCGGCTGGGGCTCTGGGTGGACCCGGGACCTCCTGGCACGGGAGGCGGCGTTCCTGCCCCGGGGAACCGGATAGTGCGATGGGCGGGGCGATCCAACGGTTCTGGTTCGAATAGAGCCGGTCGATGACCAACCCTGTAGGTCTGAGTCACACGATCCCGCTCGGTGACGGGAACCGGTGGGCCATCGCGGCCATGGTCTCGGTCGCTCCGGCCCCCGATGCCGAGACGGTGGGAGCTGGTCCCGATCGGGCCGGCAGGTCGCAGCGACACGAGCCATGGGGATGGTGAAGCCCTCCGGGCCGCATCGCTTTCACACCGCTCTGCGGGTGACGAACGCCGCGAGCTTCCTCTTCAACTCCTCGAGCGCGTTCTTTCTCCTCTTCCCCGTCTACCTCCAGCAACTGGGCGGATCCCCCGCCCAGATCGGCCTCGTCGCGGGGCTCCTAAGGGCGGGCTCCTTGGTCGCCCGCCCGTTGGGGGGCCGGCTCCTTGACCGCGTCGGCCGGCGCCAGGTGATTGGGGCCGGCGCACTCTTGGCCTTGCTGGGTATCCTGTCCCTCTTCGTGTTCCCGCGGGTCGGCGCGCCCTTCCTGTTCCTACGCGTCCTGCAGGGGATCGGGACTTCCTTCATCGATTCCGGGCTGGGCGCGGTGGTGGCCGACCTGAGCCCGCCCGGCGCGCGAGCCCGGGTGTTCGCGATCTACACCGTCTGGATCAACCTGGCATCGGCCCTCATGCCCGGCCTGGGGGAGGCCATCATCCGCCGGGCCGGATTCTTCCCCCTGTTCGGTGTCGCCGCCCTCGCCCTGGCCGCGAGCTTCCTCCTGGTCCTGCGGCTTCCGGAAACGGCCCGGCCGCGCGCGGACCAGCCGGAGTCCCAGCAGGGGATCATCGCCAGGTCGGGGCCGCTGCTGCTCGGCAGCCTGCTGGTGGGGTGGGCCTTCGGCACGCTGTCGACTTTCGTCCCCGTGGCCCGGATCGCCGCCGCCCCGGGGCGGGTCGGGCTGTTCTTCTTCGCCTACTCCGTCGGGCTGGTGGTCGTGCGCCTGGTGGGGGGGCTCGGGATGAGCCGCCTGGCGCAGCCGACGATGCTCCTGCCGGCGTACGGGGTGCTGGCCGCCGGCCTGGCGGCGCTGCCCCTCGGGCACGGCGCGCTCCTCCTGATTCTGGTCGGGCTCGCCTGCGGGGCTGGGCACGGCGTGGTCATGCCGGTCCTGTACGCCTTGCTCCTCGTCGGCATGCCGCGCGATCGCCGCGGGTGAGGCGTGGCGCTCTTCTCGGCGGCCTACGACTTGGGCGTGGTCCTGGCCACCGTGGGTCTCGGTGTGATCGCGGAGTGGATCGGCTATCGCGGCATCTTTGGGGTGGCGGCGGCTGCCATGGTCCTCGGGGCGGGGGCGGCCCATGTCTGGGGACAGCGGTGAGGGCCATTCGGGAGCGCACGGTGAGGCTCAGCAGCCGCAGGCGGCCACGTCAGAGTGCAAGATCAGTCCGTCCCAGGTGGACGAAAGGCTCGATGGTCCGCATGAATGGCAGCACTCCTTGGTCCGTCAGAATTCCATCCGACGTTCTCTTGTCCTGCTAGCCTCCCAGTTGTAGGACCAGAATCCAAGACCTCACTGTGACGGTCAGAAGGGCACGTCGTCCTGCTCAGGGGCCGGTTCGCCGAGCTCCGGCTCGGCCTCGGCGGGGGCACCGGCCTTGGCCCCAGTCGCGCTCCCCAGGAACTGGACGCGCTCCGCGACGACCTCAAGCTTTGACCGCTTCTGACCTTCGGGGGTCTCCGAGCTGCGCTGCCGGAGGTGGCCCTCGACGAGCGCGCCGCGACCCTTCTTCAGGTACTGGGCGCAGTTCTCGCCCTGCTTGCCCCAGACGATTACGGTCACGTCACAGACCTCGTCCCGCCTCTCGCCGCCCTGGGTGGTGTAGGACCGGTTCATCGCCAGGTCGAAGGTGCAGACCGGCGCGCCGCTCGGCATGTAGCGGAGCTCGGGGTCGTGGGTGAGGTTCCCCATGAGAATCGCTTTGTTGAACGAGGCCATAGTGGTGCTCCCCTGACGAGGCCCTCCCGCGAGGGCGGTGCCGTGGGCGCCATCTTTTACATGGAGCCGATTCTGACCTATCATCTCGATATCTTCGTTCAGCTCCCCCTCGGCCCGGGCGGGCTGACGACGCTGGCTCCGGTCTATGAGTATCTGCGCAGCCGAGGCTACGCGGACGAACAAGAGTGCATCGTCATTGAGGGTGTTCCAGTCCAGATCCTGCCCGCCTACAACCCGCTCATCGAAGAGGCCCTGGCTGAGGCGCGCGAGACGCTTTTCGAGCAAACCCCCACCCGAATATTGCGGGCGGAGCATCTCTTGGCGATCATGTTGCAGACGGGCAGAGACAAAGACCGACAGCGGCTCGCAGCGTTTGTCAGCGAAGCGACATTCGACGAGCGGTATCTGACGGAGATACTGGAGCGGCACGGGCTCACCACCAGGTGGCAGCAGTGGAGGAAGACGCAGTGAACGAAGAATTGCAGCGCATCGTCGCCGCAAAGGAGAGGCGGCGTCGACACCTGACGGCCTTGTCCTTTGTCGAGAAAATACGAACTCTGGTTGACATGCAGACCATGGCTGCGCCGATCGAACGCGAGAAAGGACGGCCGGCCCGCGTCTGGCCCAAGGGGATGCAAAAGTCCTGATCCGTTCCGGAATCTGAGGACGAAGTTCGTTCCGTCCAAGAGACGAGAGACACTCATTTCCACTCCGCGTCTTCCCATCGGTCGCCCGCGCCCGAGTGGGCCGCGTCAGGCCAAGTAGACATGGTTGGCAACGCGGCATGGGGCGCGCTGCGCATCCTGCTCCAGGACCGGACCGCCATCATCGTGGCCCATCGCCTCTCCACCATCCAGTTCGTGGACCGGATCCTCGTGATCCACAGAGGCCGCATCCGGGAGGAGGGTACGCACGATGAACTCCTCGCCAGGCAGGGCCTCTACTACCGTCTGCACCAACTGCAGTATCAACTCAGCTAACCTGGGTTATTCCCTCTCCCCACCGCGGGAGAGGGCCAGGGTGAGGGGGACACCCGTGGATCCCTGGGTCAGGGGCTGGAGATTGGTATGTGCAACCGAGTGGCGGGCCCGTGAAACAACGGATTCGTCGATGCCTGGAGTATGCTTCACGAATTGGTCATTCGTAATTGGCTTCGTCGTGAGCTCAGCCGAACGGTCATTGGTCATTTGATCCCAGCCCGGCCAGGCGCTTTCGGGCTGCCTCCAGCTTCTCCGGCGAGCCGATGTCCTGCCAGTAGCGCCCGTCGGCCCGGTAGGCAGGGAATCGCGGGCGCCCCCAGAATTGCTGGCCGGCATATGGACCGGTGCGAACCGTCGCGGCAGGGCCAAAGGGGGCCCTGAGAGCAGCAGCCAGTCCCACACCCTCCCCTCTGCCGGACCCTGTCCGCAAATTGTTCCTGCACCTACGCACTCCATAGCGAAGTGTAAATTGACCCTCAGGGCAAATTCCGTATCACCCTCCCCACCCTCCTTGGGAAGCGCTGGAGCTTCGGGTTGCAGCTTGACTGTGGAGACGATGTGTGGTACGAAAAACCACGTCATTAGGAGGGTTCAATGCGTTGCGTGTATCGCGTGGATTTTGAGACCGATCCGAATACCGGGCAGGTCACTGCCAAGCTGCCCTCCCTAAATCACACGGCTGATTTCGGCGACACGGCCGAGGAGGCCGTGACCAACCTGCGGGAGCTGGCTGCCGGGTTCATCGAAGTGCTCCTGGACGAAGGGAAGGCGGTGCCCCCCAGTGACGCCACAGAGGGAGGCGGGGTATTTCTGGCCCTGGAGATCAGAGAAGGGAGGGGGCGAAGGAAGGCCATGTCCAACAGACGGGCGCATACTCAGCGGCGCGAAACTTAGGCTACACGTTCGCTCGCGCCGCTTCGTTCGC
>CAZXXV010000262.1:0-6689 GCA_964644725.1 uncultured bacterium | reverse complement strand
CACAACGCCGGAGCGGGGCGGGCTGATCCTGGGCGGCCCATCGCAAGCAGTCCCGTCCCTCCCTGGAGCAAAGGGGGCACCGCCTGCCAGCGGGCCGGCGCGGCCCTCGCTGCGCGAGCAGATCGCCAGTCTGGGCTCTGGCCTCGACGACCTCGGCGGGACCGCCAAACGAACGATCAGCCTGGACAGCCGGGAGGAGCAGTTCGTCGAGTACCTGGCCCGGCTCAAACGGCGAATCCAGCGGGTATGGGAGTATCCTGAGGAAGCCGTGAAGCACGGCATCAGCGGGGAACTGCTCATCCTGTTCACCCTCAACAAGGCAGGGAGCCTGAACTACATCCGCCTTGCCCAGAGTTCCGGATATCCGGTCCTGGACGAGGAAGCGCTGCGGGCGGTGAAGGTCTCTGCGCCATTCGATCCCTTCCCCCCCCAGATGGGCGACGAGCCTTTGAATATCTCGGCCTCGTTCTACTACGACCTGCCGCGCCGCTTCCGAAGGAATTGATGCGTCCATGCGCCGATCCATCGTGGGGTGCACCGGGCTTCTGACCTCGGCCCTGTGGCGAAGGCTCTGGGGCCGCCGTCCGGCGTGCCGGGATAGGACCGGGGCACTTCGCCTGGCGGGGCTCGCGCGAGAGGTCTGGATCTGCCGCGACGAGGTCGGCGTTCGCCAGGTGTACGCCGAGACGCCCGGGGATCTGGCCTTCGGCTTGGGCCTGGCAGTGGCGCAGGATCGTCTCTGGCAGATGGAGACGCTGCGCCGCCTGGCGGGCGGCCGGCTGGCGGAACTCATGGGCGATCGCCCTTTCGGCGGGGTGAGCCTGCACCTGCCCGGGCCGACGATCCTGGCTGTGGATCAGCTCTACCGAAGCCTCAGGATGCACGCAGTGGGACGGGAAGAGCGATCCTTGCTGTCTGATCGCGCGCGAGCCGTGATGGAAGGCTTCGTCGCGGGGGTGAATGCCTGGGTCGGACAGTGTCGTCCCCGGGATCTCCCCCCCGAGTTCCTGCTCGCCGGGATCCGTCCCGAGCCGTGGACGCCCGAGGACTCGTTCGCCGTCGGCAAGCTGATCGGCTGGCTCTTGTCCCTGGCCTTTCCGGCCAAACCCATCCTGGCTATCCTTGCAGGCGATCCCAGGCTTCGCCCTTTGCTCCCGCCGGAGCTGTCCAGCTGTCGGTGTATCCTCGGCGACGGCGTGCCTCCTTCTCCGGCCAGCCTGGACCTCCTTGCGCGAATGGCCCTGGGCCTCGCGGGGCCAGGGGTGGGGAGCAACAGTTGGGTGGTCAGCGGCAGGCGGACGGCTTCGGGGAAGCCGCTCCTGTGCAACGATCCGCACCTTCTCTTCGGGCTGCCGGCGCTCTGGTACCCCGTCGCGCTCCACGCGCCGGACTACCGGGTGATCGGTGTCACCATGCCGGGGGTCCCGGCCGTCCTCATCGGGCGGAACGATGATGTGGCCTGGGGATTGACCGCCGTGATGGCGGACGACGGCGACTATTACCGGGAGACGCTGGACCCGACGGGCACCCGCTACCTTCGCGACGGAATCTGGCATCCGGTGGAGGTCGTGGAGGAGGAGTTTCGCATCCGCGGCCGGCCTTCGGTCCGCCGCGCGCTCCGCTACGTCCGCCACGGCGGCATCCTGTGCCCGCTGCTGCCTCAGGCGGAAGGGGCGCCTCCGACGTCCTTCCGCTGGGTCGGGCTGGAGCCATGGCGGGGGCTGGAGGCCTTGCTGGGGATGAACCGAGCCGGGAACGTTGCCGAGTTCGAGGCGGCGCTGCAAGACTTCCCCGTCCCGCCCCAGAACGTGGTGGTGGCCGACCGGCAGGGGACCATCGCCTACTTCTGCGCCGGCAAGTTTCCCCTGCGGCACCGGGATGCCGGCACCCCGGTGATCCGGGATGGTGCCTCGCCAAAGGATGCGTGGCGCGGCTACCTTGCGTGGGCGGAGCAGCCGAAGAGCATCAATCCATCGCAGGGCTTCGTGGTGACGGCCAACAATCGGGTTGCACCCGAGTTGCCACCCACCCTCGCCTGCGGCTTCTGGGAGCCCCCGTACCGCGCCACGCGGATCACGGAGCTCCTGGGTCAATCTCGTGAGGCTCAAGTCGAGGACATGGCCCGGATCCAGGCTGATGTCCTCTCCCTGCAGGCAGCCGGCATCCTGGCGCAGCTCCTGCGACCCGTGGCCCATGCCCTGGAGGATCCCCGCGCCCGGCAGGGGGCGTCTCTTCTGCTGAATTGGGACTGCAGGATGCTGGCGGATTCCGCTCCCGCCGCCCTCTACCACCTCTTCTACCAGGAACTCCTGCAGCGCTGCTTCCGGCCGGTCATGGATCGGCAGGCACCGGGTACCTTCGCGCGGTACTTCTCGACGCTTCACCTGGCGGTGCCGGCCGCGGACGCGGCCCTGCTCACATCCGACGGGACGTGGTTCCCAGAGGGCGTGCGAGCCGCGGTGGAGGCGTGTCTCCTGGCGGCATGGGAAGCCGCGACGGCCCGCCTGGGACCCGATCCTGCGGCGTGGCGATGGGGATCGCTGCACAGGCTCAACTTCTCCCATGGCTTCGGGCGGGGTCAGGGTCTGGCGGCGCGCGCGCTCGCCTGGCTCCTGGATCTCAACCGCGGTCCGTACGCGCGCCCGGGCGACGGCATGACGGTGAACCTGGGAGCGTTCCCCCTCACCGCACCGTTCGAGGTCATGGTGGGACCGAGCTACCGGCAGATCGTGGATCTGGGGGACCCGGAAGAGTCGCGCTGGATCGTCGCGGGCGGGGTCTCGGGCGACCCCCGTTCTCCGCATTATGCCGACCAGATCGATTCGTGGCTGCGCGGCGAGTACCGCCCCATGCGATTCAAATCCCTTGCAGACGCTCAGCGCGGGGGTGTCCTGCACCTTGTCCCGGCCGCCGCAGATCCGCCCGCCGCACGCATCAGCGGCAGCCAAGGAATGACCCGATTGCGCCTGCAATGCTTGCGTGTTATAACCAGCACGATCTTCCCCACGCTTTGATCGGGCAGAGAGCGTTCGACAGTTCGGCTGTTTGGGTGTTCTCGTGGGAACTGAACAATCGAACCACCGAATCCGCGTTAGGCGGAAACCACCGAACGCCGTTAGGTAGGTAGTCATGCGCGGTTGGACGAGAATCATCGAGCCGTGGCCGTTCGTCCTGGGGCGGGAGCTCGCCGGGATCTTCGCCATCCAGGAGTGGTCCGCCTCGGGCGGAAACGGCATGGTCCGGTTCCGCGGCCACTTTCTGGTGGAACCGGAAACGGCGATGTCGCTGCTCACACCGCGGATCGAGCCCTACGGCTATGTTCCCATGATCCGGAGCCCCGAGGAAATCACGCTCATCCGTCTCCATCCCGCCTCGGGCGGGACCAGGGCCGCCTGGAGGGGCTGGCCGTTGAACCTTGTTCTGTTTCTGGCCACGCTCCTCACAACGCTCTTCGTCGGCGCGTTGATGGAGGGGGCGCAGCCGCTCGCGGATCCTTGGGCGCTTCTGCAGGGAGTGCCCTTCTCGGCCAGCCTCCTCCTCATCCTCGGATTCCACGAGTTGGGTCACTACCTCACGGCGCGGGCGTACGGCGTCCAGGTGAGCCTGCCGTACTTCGTCCCATTGCCGCTGCCGCCCATGGGGACGATGGGCGCCATCATCCGCATGCGCTCTCCGATCCCCAACCGCAAGGTCCTCTTCGACATCGGGATCGCCGGGCCGCTGCTGGGCCTGGTCTTGGCCGTGCCGGTCCTGGCTGTCGGCCTCATGCTCTCCCCCGTGAAGCCGCCCTCAGGCGTGGTCCTGCAGGAGGGCAATTCCCTCGCCTACCTGTTCCTGAAGTGGCTGGTCAAGGGCCCGATTCCGGAAGGCTTCGACGTGATCCTCCATCCCATGGCCCTGGCGGGGTGGCTGGGATTCTTCGTAACGGCCCTGAATCTCATGCCGCTCTCGCAGCTCGACGGCGGCCACATCGTCTATGCTGTTCTGGGTCGGGGGCACCGGAAGGTTGTCTGGCTCTTCCTGGGGGCCATGGTCGTGTTGTTCCTGCTCACGCGCTGGCAGGGCTGGCTGGTGTGGGTGGCCCTGGCCGTCGGCCTGGGTCTCCGCCACCCGCCCCCGCTGGATGACCTGACGCCGCTGGATCCGACCCGGCGGGTGCTGGCCGTCATTGCCCTGGCGCTGCTCGTGGTGCTGATCACGCCGCTCCCCTTTGCCGTCTATGAGTTCTGACGCGCCTCGCCCCGGCATGACCGGACGCCTGCCTGCGTCCGCCACAGGCGGGCAGGCAGGCCTCCGCCTGGGGAAGCCCCCGCTGGAGGTCCTGGAGCGCCTGTTCCGCGCGTGTGACATCCGGGACCCCCGCGTGATCGTGGGGCCGCGGGTGGGAGAGGATGCGGCGGTGCTGGACCTGGGGGACCGCTACCTGGTGGCCAAGGTGGATCCCATCACGTTCGTGGCGGAGGAGATCGGCTGGTACGCCGTCCACATCAACGCCAACGATCTGGCGGTCCGAGGGGCGCGCCCCTGCTGGTTCCTCATGACGCTCTTGCTGCCGGAGGGTCGTGCAGACGAGAAGCTCCTGGAGAGCATCTTCACTCAGGTCCAGGACGCGTGCCGCGCCATCGGGGCGACCCTGGTGGGCGGGCACACCGAGGTGACCCAGGGTCTGGACCGGCCCATCCTGGCGGGCGCCATGCTCGGCGAGGTGGAGAAGGACCGCCTGGTGACCACGGCGGGCGCGAGGGTCGGGGACGCGGTGCTCCTTACCAAGGGGATTGCGGTGGAGGGAGCCTCGATCCTGGCGCGGGAGTGCGAGAATCTCCTGGCCGACCGCGGCGTTCCTCCCGAGGTGCGGAGGCGCGCCCGGGAGTTCCTGCACCGGCCCGGGATCTCTGTCCTCCACGACGCCCGCATCGCCCTTCGCACGGTCGCCGTTCACGCCATGCACGATCCCACCGAGGGTGGCCTGGCCACCGGCCTCCTGGAGCTGGCGATGGCAGCCGGTGTTGGCCTCAGGATCGAGCGGGCGGCGATCCCCGTCCTGCGCGAGTGCCAGGCCATGTGCCAGGGCTTGGGATTGGACCCCTTGGGGATGATCGCGTCGGGAGCGCTCCTCCTCACCTGTCCAGCCGAGCAGGCGGATCGGTTGGTCGCGGCCTGGGAGGCCGAGGGGATCGCCGGCGGGATCATCGGGACCGTCACGCCGCCGGAGGCGGGCCTCACGCTCCTGGAAGCGGGACACGAGGTGCCGTTTCCCCGCTTCGCCCGGGACGAGGTAGCCCGCCTCTTCGACGAGAGGCCGGCGCCCTGACACACTCCATCCACCTCTGGTCCGCCACAGGTCCGCCTGGGGCGGAGACCCGCGGAGGCGTTCCATGCACGAGCCGGAAGAGGTCGCCCGCGCCTTCCTCACTGAGAGCGACGTGGATTACCGCGTGGCGCAGCTTCTGCGCGGGACGGAGTTTCACAGCCGCACCATCGCCTTCGCCCAGCAGGCGGTGGAGAAGATGGTAAAGGCCTGCCTGGCCCTAAGGGGCGTCGTGACGCTGGAGCACAACCTGTCGTCCCTGTTCCGGGCGCTGTACCAGGCCGACTTCCCGGACATGGACGAGCTGGTCAAACACATCGACGGGCTAGAGCGCCACGGGGCGCGCCCCCGATTCCCCCTGTTCCAGCGGCGCGATCTTCCCCTGTGGATCCCGTCCCGCGATTATCGGGAAGAGGACGCGGCCCGCGCCATGCAAAGCGCCGAGTACGTGGTACAGCGCGTGGAGCCGTACCTCGACCGGATCCTGGATTAACTCGCTGAGCACAGGGAGAGGATAGCGCCATGACCCGGCCTGGTCCCGCGAACTCGGAGCGCATCCTGGTGGTGGAGGACAGTCCCGTGCAGGCGGCCATGGTCTGTGACCTGCTCGAGAAGGGGGGATACCAGGCGGACTGGACGACGACGATCGCCCAGGCGCGGGAGGAGATCCGAACTGCGCCGCCAGACCTCCTCCTCCTGGACCGGGGCCTTCCCGACGGGGATGGCAGCCTGCTGTGCCGGGAGCTGAAGGCCGACCCGTCCACCCAAGAGATCCCCGTCATCCTGCTGACGGTGCGGGATCGGGTCGAGGAGCGCGTGGAAGGGCTCCTGGGTGGGGCCGACGATTATATCCCCAAGCCGTACCACCGGGAGGAGCTGCTGGCGCGGGTCCACGGCTGCCTGCGGGCGCGGGCGCTCCAGCGGGCGCTGCGACTCAAGGCGGAAGAAATCGAGCGGCAGCACCAGGAGCTGGTCGCCACCCACGCTCGCCTGGTCCGCGCCGAGCGGCTGGCAGCTATCGGGCAGATCGGCCTGGCTATCCGGCACGAGATCAACAATCCCCTGATGACGATCATGGGGTACGCTGAGTTGCTGCTGAACCAGCGTGAGGGCCTGCCTCCCGATCTCCAGAAGAAGCTGGAGACGATCTACCGGGGCTGCGCGCGCATCCGCGACGTGGTCCGGCGTCTGGAGGATTTGCGCGAGGACCGAACCGTCGAGTACCTTCCAGGAATGAGTATGACCGACCTGCGCGGCGAGAAGGCGGGAGAAAGCGAAGGAAGTCGTCCGTGACCTCGCCCCTCACCCCATTCCTCTCCCCCCCGGTGGGGCATATGCGCTAACTTTGAGGCAAAGTCGGTAGTTGCCGTTCGTGTTGAGC
>CAZXXV010000261.1:0-6746 GCA_964644725.1 uncultured bacterium | reverse complement strand
ACCGATACCGATCCGACGAAGGAGCGCGAACAGCAGTGCGAAAGCCATTTCTACATCGGCCAATACTTACTGACCCAGGGGACGAAGGAAGAGGGGGTTCGAATGCTTCAGGCCGCCATGGCCACCTGCCCAGAGAATTTCGTGGAGTACAGCGGCGCGAAAGCCGAACTCAGGCGCATGGGGTATTAGGGGCCGGAGAGAGCGAAGCCTCCGTATCGGCCGCCCGGGGACGGCTCAGAACGAGATCGATGGTAAGTGCCATCGGTGGCTCGCGTGCGAGCCATCGAGCAACTCCAGCGGCGGATCGCCGAGGCGTGGCTGGAGGGGCAGCGGAAGGCGTACCGGACCGAGAAAGGTTTGCAGTTGCAATCCACGCTCTGTCGCGCGGGTGGCCCGCGCAGGCGGTCAGCCCGTGAGACAGAGGAGAAGGATAGACCGATGGCGGCCCACCTAAAATGCCTCAAGTGCGGATTGGGGCAGGTCATCTTCTCCATTAAGATATTCGGCGGGACACTCCGGGTTGGCATGGGCGAGGATCAAGATGGATGGGCAATCCAAACCATGCAACAGCTGTTCCCGCTCTTGACACTCCCCGGGGCGGGGTATAGCCTTGGGCTGGTACATGGACGATTGGAGCCCTAGCGAGGATGGCGGACTTTGGAGGATCCCACCCAAGAGGCTCCAGTTCGTCAGCAGTTGACGTGTCTTCGACAGCATTCAATATTCCTGGTGATCCCGGATGACCATTGCGGTCGCTATAAGAACTGAATCGGCGGTTGTCTTCGCCGCAGATAGTAAGATTACTAGGGCCGGGATCGCTGGGTACGAAGAGGACGGAAGGCCACGATGGGTAGATCAAACATATGACAATGCCACCAAAGTAGTGCATGATCGCACGCGAACGCTGATGGCCATGGTAGCGGGCCACGCCAATATTGGCCGCGTAACTGCCACGGACCTCATTTCTACGCAGTCACTGGAACTCCCTGAATCCGCAGAGGATCAGGATCGTAAGATCGCGGAACTTGTCGCCAAAATGGAGGGACGAAAGCGCGACTACTGGGCAAGTACGGAGGTTGCGCCCGAGAACTGGCCTGGCCCTACTGTCCTCCTGGCAGGTCCGAGGCCCATGGAGAACATCCCACGGGTATGGCGCGTGCGTCTAGAGGGTGCAGCCTCTGAGATTTCTGAAATCCTCACTGAACCGGGCATCCGACTGGAAGGTGCATACGACGAGGTTTTCGGCCTCCTATATGGGTATGAGTTCAACGTATTGAGGGGCATCTGCCAAACAACTCGGGGTTGGCCCGGAGGGTCTTGCAGATGCCATAAAAACCCTGAAGGTGCTTCGGCCGATTGACAAGCTCAACTTGTGGGCCATGCCTGTTCAGGATGCCATCGATATGGCCGTTTTCCTTGCGAACGTGCAGGTGGAAATGGATCGCTTTCTTCCCGGTACTCCAGCTTGTGGTGGACCGATTGACGTTATGGTATTGACAATGGCGCCCGTGCCTGGCATCCTGAGTCATCCAGGTAAAGTCCTTCGGCATCCGCGAAGTCACGGATAGAGCATTTCGGGGGTTTCTAAATGAAAAAAGCGAGCGAGGCCCTTGACAAGGCCCAAGAGCAGGCCACCGTTCGTCGTCAGTTGCTGGAATCCGGAAAGGTCCGGCTCATCCCAGAGACGCCAAAGCCTCACCCTTACCAGAAGAACCCGACGACAGAGAGCCGGAAGCAGGAATCCAAATAGGCGTCCTTCTTTCCGTAATTGATCCGTTCGACCTCCCGCCAACTTAGAGACCTGGTAGGTCCCCTTCCAGAGGTTGCGATCAGGTTGGTCGGTGGGTGCGAAAATCCACCTCCAGGTTTCAAACAGCCTGATGCCCACTCCCCTGTCAGTGTCGAATGGCCCCTTGTCCTGCTTCTTCCTCTTCCGGGAAAATCCTGCTGTTGGCCGGCTTGACGATACTCCGCGCTTTGCGCTGTGGAAGTTGCTCGTCTATAATCCACGAGGCATTCAGCCGTCAGCGGTCAGCGTTCAGCTTCGAAATGGACGACGCGGGAGTCTCGGCCGGGACTCCTGCCCCGGGAGGATCATGATATCGCCACGCACCAACGCAGCCCTGAAGGAGTGGGCCATCGTCTGCCGGGACCTGGCGGACGGCCGCCAGACGGTGCTCATCCGGAAGGGTGGCATCGAGGAGATCAAGGCCGGCTTCCAGGTGACCCACCGGGACTTCTGGTTGTTCCCGACGTATGTTCATCAGAAGGCAGGAGACCTGGTACCGGCGATTCATGCGGAGTTCAAAGAGGTCCAGGCGACCCAGCCCCCTGCCGGCACCATTCCATTCCAACTCTACGCCACGATGGAAGACGTGGTGAAGGTGATGGACCTTGAGCGGTTGCGGTCCCTGGAGGGCTACCACATCCTGTCCTGGGATTGCGTCGCGTCCCGGTTTCAGTATCGGAACAAGCCCGGGGTGCACGTGATGACCGTGCGCGTCTACCGGCGCCCCAACGTCATCACGGTGCAGAACACGCCGGCCTACGACGGCTGCGTCTCCTGGGTGGACCTCGACGAGGCCCTGGACACGGAGAGTTGCACGCCCGTCCTCTCGGATGCGGAGTTCAGTGCTCGCCTGGCGGACATCCGGGCACGGCTGGCGGGGGCGGGTATGATGACTTAAAAGCGTTCGGGTGTTCGCGCGTTTCCGCCTACGGCGGATTCGGGTGTTCGACGAACATTGCCCCGATCCCTGACCCCTCCGAAGGAGTCCGGAGTCCTGTGGACCGGCGCCCAACCCCGGAAAGAGGTGAATTCCGTGCCGAAGAGCGAAGAGAAGATCGGCCTGCTCCTGGTGGATCACGGGAGCCGGTTTCAGGAGGCCAACGACATGCTGGCCGACGTGGCGGCGATGGTGAGGCGCATCTCAGGGCGGGACTGCATCCACCACGCCCACATGGAGCTGGCGGAGCCGACGATCCAGCAAGGCTTCGAGACGTGTGTGCGCGAGGGCGCCACGGCCGTGGTCGTTCATCCGTACTTCCTGTCGCCGGGGCGCCACTCCTTGAGCGATATTCCCCGAATGGTGGAGGAAGCGGCGAAGGCCTTCCCGGGCATCGCATATTGTGTGACGGAGCCGTTGGGTTTGCATCCCAAGATCTGTGAGGTTATCCTAGAGCGCGCGGGAATTCCCCTCCCGGCGGAGGTTAGCAAGTAATGGAAGGTGAAACTACAAGTCCCACCCCGGAACATCGAGAGCGCGTCTGGGAATGGGTGAAGAGCATCGGCCTGGCCCTGCTCTTGGCGTTCGGCATCCGCACGGCCGTGGTCGAGGCGTTCGTCATCCCCTCCGGATCCATGGAGCCGACGCTCCAAATCGGGGACCGGGTCCTGGGGAACAAGTTCTGGTTCTGGTTTGCGCAGCCCCACCGCCAGGAGATCGTGATCTTCTCGCCGCCGGCCAGTGCCGAGCTGGCAGCCGGCGCGCTCATCAAACGAGTGATCGCAGTGGAGGGCGACGTGGTGGAGGTGCGGGACGGCCAGGTCTTCGTGAACGGCAAGCCTGTCGCCGAACCCTACGTCAAGGAGCGGCCGCAGTACATCCTGCCTCCTACCCGGGTTCCCCAGGACATGCTGTTTGTCCTGGGGGACAACCGGAACGCCAGCTACGATTCCCACGCCTGGGGGTTCGTGCCGCGGAGCAATCTCAAGGCTAAGGCGTTCGCGCGCTATTGGCCCTTGAATCGGATCGGCCTGCTTCAGTAGCATTCGGTTCAAGCAGCGCGATTGAACCGCCGGTACCAATCCGCCTCCGGCGGACCTCAGGCGGATTGGTGCGCCAAGCACGCCAAGGAACCCCTCATATTCAAGATCTGGCCTGGAAGGGTCCTGAGAGGGGGCCCGGAATGGTCCGGCCCGGCTCTGGCTCCGGGTTGTTGATAGGGGTTGTGCCTTTGCGACATTGGCGGCCTTGACGTTGAGATAGCTTGCTCCAGGTGGATCGCGCGCCGCCTTGCTCCCTCCAGGCGGCCCGCATGTTGTCCATTGACTCCGGGAAGGCCCCTCCGGTACAGTCAGTCCAATTTCAGCGGTCAGCCATCAGCGCCGTCAGCGATCAGCTCGCCGCTGACTGCTGACCTGCTGACAGCATCCCCTGTGTGCTCTGTGCCTCTGTGGCGCAGGTGAAAGGAGCGGTTCCCGTGGAATGGATCGGCGTAGTGTACAACGACGTCAAGGAACCGACGGATGAGGGCTGGAGCGCAATCACCTCGGAGGTCGTGCTGGACGAGACGCTCACCGATGGACTGGATGGGATCGAGGAATTCTCCCACCTCCTCATCCTGTTCTGGATGCACCGGGCACCGGAGGCCGAGCCTGTCCGGATGCGGCGCCGCCCACAAGGACGACAGGACATGCCAGAGGTCGGCATCTTCGCCCAGCGGGCGCGTCATCGTCCGAATCCGATCGGGATCACTGCGGTCAAGCTGCTCCGCCGGGAAAAGAACCGGCTCTTTGTCCAGGGCTTGGACGCCATCAACGGAACGCCCATCGTGGACGTGAAACCATACGTGCCGGCGTTCGATACTGTGGACTCTCCCCGCGTGCCCGAATGGATCCATCGCCTGATGGAACGGTACTTCTGACAGGAGACAGGGGTCGGGGGTCAGGGGCCAGGCTCAAAGACTCGGACCTTGCCTTTCCCCGATCCCCGGCCCCCAACACCCGACCCCCGCGAGTGCAGCGAGCATGGCCAGGACGGCGGGCATCTTGATCATCGGCAACGAGGTGCTGAGCGGGAAGGTGGTGGACCAGAACTCACCCTATCTGGTTCGGGAACTCCGGGCCCTGGGGGTCGAGGTCAAGCGGATCACCACCATCCCGGATGACGTGCCGGTCATCGCCCAGGAGGTGCGCGCCTTCGCGGAGCGGTACGACCTGGTGTTCACCACGGGGGGGATCGGCCCGACCCACGACGATGTGACCATCCCGGCCGTCGCGGCCGCCTTCGGGCGGACCGTCGTTCGCCATCCGTTGCTGGAGGACGTGCTCCGGCGGCATTACGGGGAGGGGGTCACCGCCGCCCAACTGAGGATGGCGGAAGTGCCAGAGGGTGGCGAATTGGTGGGAGAGGAAGATCTTACCTTTCCGGTGGTGGCCTTCCGGAACGTCTACATCTTTCCCGGCATTCCGGAGGTCGTCCGCCGGAAGTTCGAGCGCATCCGCGACCGGTTCCGAGAGCAGCCGTATGTTCTACGGCGAGTCTTCCTCCGGTGCGACGAGGGGCAGATCGCCGGCGATCTCAACGACGTGCTGGGTCGTTTTCCCGAGCTACAGCTCGGCTCGTATCCCACCCTCCACAATCCGGATCACAATGTCGAGCTGACGCTGGAATCGAAGAGCCCCGAGTACGTCGAGCAGGCCCTCCGATTCCTCCTGGATCGCCTCCCGGCGCAGGCCATCGTTCGCATCGAGTAGCCCTGGGGCCGACCGCGCCCCTCCAGCCCTCGCCTTTCGTTATTCCGGCACGCTCAGATCCACGGCCTGACCCCGGTAGAAGCGGGTGATGTGCTCCACCAACTCGGTCGGGTCATCCGTGACCTTCAAGAAGTCCATGTCGGCCTTGTCCAGGTAGCCCCGTTTGACCGTCTGTTTCCGCAGCCAATCCACCAGCCCACTCCAGTATTCGCGACCCACCAGGATCATGGGAAAGGGCCGGATCTTGTGCGTCTGGATCAGGGTCACCGTCTCGAACAGTTCGTCCAGGGTGCCGAATCCCCCGGGCAGCAAGACGAAGGCAGTGGCGTATTTCACCAGCATGACCTTTCGGACGAAGAAGTAATGGAAGTGCAGCGAGATCGTGGTATATGGGTTCGGCTTTTGCTCCTCCGGGAGCTCGATATTCAGGCCGACCGTGCGACCGCCCGCCTCGAAGGCACCCTTGCAAGCCGCTTCCATCACGCCCGGGCCGCCCCCGGTGACCAGCGTGAAGTCGGCCTTGGCGATGGCGCGCCCGATGGCCTCGGCGATGTCGTAGGCGAAGTCCCCGGGGCGGGCGCGGGCGCTGCCGAAGACCGTGACAGCCGGCGTGATCGGCGACAGGGTGTCGAAGCCCTCGACGAGCTCCCCGATGATCCGGAACATCCGCCAGGATTCTTCCTTCTCCAGTTGGTTGATCTCATAGGGGTTACGCATCCTGTTCTCCTTGGTGGATACGATCGGTCAGCTGATCGCCGGTCTCGCTGGCTCGACGGGCTTCCGCATCGCGCGCTGGCCCCGCATCTCCGTTGTGGCGATTCAGAAATTCTCAGCAGATGGCGGTGCCCCCGGGGCACCCCTGCGGATGCTGGCCCGCGACGGTACCCAGCCCTGCCGCGCTGGGTAGGGCCGTCTTGCTCCGGGTCAGCCACCTGCGGTGGCCTTCGCGCCGCCGGTTCGCTCCCGCGAACCACGGCGACCGAACCCGCGGCCCCCGCACGGTGCATCGCCTCGGGGCGCCCCGGGGGCACCGCAATCCTCTCCGAACTTCTTGGACCGCATACTACAGGGTAGATCACGCTTGGTGGGGCCGCAAGTGGTTCCTGACAGGGCTGAAGCATCCCGCCCTGCGCATGGGGTCGGAAGGTACAGGCGGCTCGACGAAGCGGTGCCGTGCGTGGTATAGGTGATATTAAGCGGTCAGCAATCAGCGATCGGCAATCAGGATGTGGGGGCAGGGGTCAGGGGCAGGGGGACGGGAGCAAAA
>CAZXXV010000260.1:0-6768 GCA_964644725.1 uncultured bacterium | reverse complement strand
GCGATCAGCTTCCCGTAGTGCGGTCCGTCGCTTCGCGCCGCCATCCAGGCGATCATGTTGTCCTTCTTGCTGGGGTTGAACGGGGTCAGCAGGATGAACTCTTCGATCTTCTCTCCCGGGAGCCGCATGATGGTGTAGTAGGACTCCATCTCGCGCTCCTGCCCCTCAATCGTCTTCCTCGGGATGTTCCACAGGTCCTCCTTGTTGTAGAAGACCTGCGGATCCCGCATATGGTACGTCGCGAACATCCGAGCCTGGATAGCGAAGAACCCTTGCGGGTACCGGATGTGGGGCCGAAGATCGGCCCGCATCGCCGAGAGTGGCTGGAAGAGACCAGGGAAGGCCTGGGCGTAGGCCTTGACCACCGGGTCATCCGGCTCGCTCAGGTAAAAGGCCAGGCTGCCGTTGTAGGCGTCCACCACGGCCTTGACCGAATTCCGGATGTAGTTCCCCATTCCCCGGACCGGCTCCGAGTACGGGAACTGGTTGCTGGTGGTGTAGGCGTCGATGATCCAGAACAGGCGGCCGTCCTGCCCGATGACCAGGTAGGGGTCGCGCTCAAACTGGAGGAAGGGGACGGCCTTCTTCACCCGCTCCCCGATCTCCCGGTAGTACATCACCCGGCTCTCGCCGATGATGTCGTTGGACAAGACGATCTTCACGTCCCCAAAACGCAGAGCGAAGAGGATCTTCCGGAGGAAGGACTGGATCGGGACGCCCCCCTCCCCGGCGTAGTTGCTGTAGATGTTCTTGTCGCCGGCAGGATAGTCCAGCTCCTGGGCGCGCGTCTTGACAAACACGTACTCGTTGCCGATCTCGCCGTAGTACACCTCGGGACGCGCGACTTTGATCGGGCCCGTGGACGCCGGAGGGATGTCCTTGATCCAGAAATCCGGCAGGCCTTCAGGGGTGATCCGGTTCACCGGCCCCATGACGACGCCAAAACCGTGGGTGTAGGTGAGGTGCTCGTTGATCCAGATCCGACTGGGCAAGTTCTGGTAGGACAACTCGCGCGCCGACAGCATGACCTGACGAAGCTGGCCGTCTACCATGTAGCGGTCGTTGTCCACGTCCACAAAGCGGTAGTAGGTCCGGATCTCCTGAAGCTGGGCGTAAGTGACGAGGAGCGGCCGGTGGTCCCAGAGGCGAATGTTCTTGATGGTGGCGTCGTTCTTCCGCAGGTCTTCGGCGGTCAAGGTCTCCTCGGCGGGGAACTCCTCCTCCTGGATGCGGTCCAGGCCGTACGCCATGCGCGTGAACTTGATGTTCTGCTCGATGTAGGGCCGCTCGGCCACCACCTCGTTCGGCACCACCCGGAACCGCTGGAGGAGCGTGGGGTAGATCCCCAGCCCGATGATGTTGCCGACCAGGAGGACCGCCAGGGCGATGAAGACCGGGCGGATGCCGCGGCGGCCGATCTGCCAGATGCAGATCGCCGCGCAGACCAGGGACAGGATGGTGAGGACGCGGAGGGCCGGGAGCTGCGCGTTGATGTCGCTGTACCCGGCGCCGAAGATGATCCCCCGGGGCGAGAACAGGAGATCGTAGGTGTCCAGGTAATAGCCTCCAGCCTTGACCAGGAGGATCAGGGCACCCAGGGTGAGGAGGTGGGCCCGGGCATGGGAGGCCACGCGGGGCCCGCGGGGTGTGATCTGGATGCCGCGATGGAGGACGGTCGTGGCCACCACCAGGAGGAAGGTGAGGCCGAGGGCCGTCATGGCCCAGGCGTAGAGCGTCTCCAGGAACGGCAGGCGGAACACGTAGAAGCCGACGTCGCGGCCGAAGAGGGGATCTTGCACGTTGAAAGGCTGCGCGTTGACGAACCGCAGGAACGTCTCCCACTGTCCGGCCGCCTGAGACCCGGCCAGGAAGCCCAGGACCAGCGCCCCGGGGAGCAGGAACTTCCTGAAGAGCGGCTCGATGACCAGGCGGCTGGGAAGTCCGAAGGGATCGTCCAGCTCCACCAGGACGTCACTGGCCGTGGAGCGGGCCGCCAGGTAGACATTCACGTAGACGACGGCGGCAAACGCCAGGCCGGCCGCCAGGGCCAGAGCGACCTTGGTCCACAGGATGGTGGTGAACACCGACGCCAGCTTCACCTCCTGGAACCAGAGGTAGTCGGTGTAGAGGGGAAGCGCCTGGCCCAGCACGCCCAGAATGACGAACACGATCAGGATGGGGCCGATCAAGGATTGCGGTGTCATCGGGACCTCCTCGTGGACGACAGGGAATACCGCCTTATAGCCGATCCAAGAGAGGGTTGTCAATCCTTGTCAATCCGAGGATGACCTTTCCCGCCGCGCGTAGGAGAAATTCCTTGCCCCCATCTCCCGGCTGGTGGTAACGTCGCGGGCCAGCGGCGTGGAAATGGGCCGCCGGACTCGACATCTGATTGGGAGGTGCGGTCATGAGCGAAGAGGTCGTCGGCAAGGTCACGGACTATTTCGCGAAGATCGGCGTGGCGGCAATCCAGGTCACTGCAGGGGCTCTGAACGTCGGGGACACCATCCGCATCAAGGGGCACACCACGGATCTCACGCAGGTGGTGGAATCCATCCAGCTGGAGCACCAGGGCGTGCAGCGGGCCGACACCGGTCAGACCGTCGGGATCCGGGTGAAGGACCGGGTGCGGAAGGCGGACACCGTCCTGAGGGTCACGCCGTAGACCCCGGTGACGATTTCGGATCGTGGCTTTCGGATTGACACGACCAGTCCCTGGGCCGGGCCGAGGGAGGGGGGCGCGGGCGGCCGAGATTTCTCTTGACCCTCCCTGTTTGTTTCGGTAACCTGACTGAACGATTGCTCATTTTTGCTGCGGGTTCCTGGAGATTTCCCGGCATGACACACTCATCACGGATTCTCCTGCTCATTCTGTGCGGCATCGTCCCGGCGGCCCTGAGCTGTTCCCGGGAGAAATCCGGAGCGCCCTCCGCCAATGCGTCCCAAGCCGAGCGGAAGATCCCCGTCACCGTGGCCCGGGCCGGCGCGCAAGACGTCGAGCGGTCGGTCCAGATCGTCGGGACGCTCATGGCTCAGGATGAGGTGACGCTGGCCAACGAGGTGCCGGCGACCATCGGCAAGATCTTGGTGGATATGGGGGACCGCGTGCGGGCAGGCCAGGTTCTCATCAAGCTGGACGAGCGGGAACCCCGCCTGGAGGTGGAACGGATGACCGCGAATCTCCAGGCAGCCCGTGAGGCGCTGTCGCGGGCGCATCAGATCCTGGACTCGAGCCGCGCCAACATCGAGCGCGCGCAGGCCGTGCTGAGCGACGCGCAGGTCAACCTTAGGCGGTTCCAGGAGCTGTTCACCGAGGGGGCCATCTCCGCCAGCCAGCGCGATTCCGCCCAGACGCAGTACGATGTGGCCGTAGCTTCTCTCCGGGCCAGCGAGGCCCAGTACGAAAGTGACCGGGCGGCCATCAAGAACGCCGAGGCGAACGTGGAGCAGGCCGTGGCGGGCCTGGAGCTGGCGCGGAAGCGGCTGCAGGACACCGAGATCGTTGCCCCCTTCGACGGTTTCGTCCGGAAGCGCCTGGTCAACGTGGGCGAGACCTACAAGGATAAGACCCCACGCATGAGCCTGGTGGCAACCCAGGCCTTGAAGCTCCAGGGTGAGGTTCCCGAACGTTTCGCCCCGCAGCTCGGCGTGGGTCGTGCGGTCCGGGTGGAGGTCGAGGCCTATCCCGGCCGCAAGTTCCCCGGCACCATCACCCGGGTGAGCCCGGCGGTGGACGCCGAGAGCCGGACCTTCACCGTGGAAGCCTCCGTCCCGAATCCCGGCGGGATCCTCAAGCCCGGTTTCTTCGCCAAGGCCTCCATCGTCATCGGGACGGAACGGAACGTGCCATTCCTCCCGGAAGAAGCCGTGGTCAGCTTCGCGGGGATCGTGAAGGTCTACGTCATCGCCGAGGGCAAGGCCGAGGAACGGCGGATCACGACGGGCCAGCGTCGCGACGGCTGGGTGGAGATCCTGGAAGGGGTGAAGGCCGGTGAGACGGTGGCCACCTCCGGCCTCAGCCAGCTCGCGACGGGTACGGCCGTGACGGTCCAGGCCGGCGCCGGCGGCGCCCCCTCTGCCGAGAAGGCCGACAGCGGAAATCGGAAATAGGATAGAGGCCGTACGGTCCTCGTGCCGCTTCCCCCACGGCGCGGCCCAGCCCCATCCCGCACGGCGGTTTCCAGTCTCCAGCTCTAGTGAGTTCCCATGCGACTGAGTGATCTGTGCATCCGGCGTCCCGTCTTCACCACCATGCTCATCGCCTCCCTGGTGGTGCTGGGCCTGGCATCCTACCGCGACCTGGGTCTGGATGCTTTCCCCCGGATAGAGTTTCCCACCATCACGGTGACCACGACCCTCGAAGGGGCCACACCCGAGGAGGTGGAGAGCCAGATCACCAAGCCCATCGAAGAGGTCATCAACACCATCAACGGGATTGACGAGCTGCGCTCTACCACCAAGGAAGGGATCTCCCAGGTCTTCGTGGCCTTCGTCCTCGAGAAGCCGGTGGAAGTGGCGGCCAACGAGGTCCGGGACAAGGTCGCCACCATCCTTGCCCAGTTCCCGCCCGGGACCGACCCCCCCATCATCGAGAAGCTGGACCCCGACGCCACCCCCATCCTGGCTCTGGTGGTCTCCGGCCGGCGGTCGGACCGGGAGATCACCGAGATCGCCGACAAGCAGATCAAGCGCCAGATCGAGACGGTCAACGGCGTGGGCAGTCTCACTTTCGTGGGCGACCGCAAGCGCGAGATCCAGATCGAACTGGATGCCGACAAGCTTGCCGCCTACGGCCTCCCCGTCGAGCAGGTGAAGCAGGCGGTACAGCAGCAGAATACCGAGATCCCGGGCGGCCGGATCACCAAGGGACAGCGAGAAGAAGGGTTGCGCACCCTGGGCCGGATCGAGCGGGTGGAGGATTTCTCCCGGCTCATCGTGGCCGACATCAAGGGCGCCCCCGTTCGCATCGCGGATATCGGTCGCGCCGTGGACGGCACCGAGGAGCCCCGGACCCTGTCCCGCCTGAACGGCGAGAACGCCGTCTCCCTGCTGGTCCGCAAGCAGTCCGGAACGAACACGGTGCAGGTGGTGGATCGGGTGCGCCAGCGAGTGGCCGAGATCCAGCAGACCCTGCCCCCGGACATCCGGGTGCTGGAGGTTCGGGATCTCTCCCGCTTCATCCGCCGGTCCATGAAAGAGGTCCAGGAGCACCTGATCCTGGGCGGCATCCTGGCTAGCATCGTGGTCTACTTCTTCATCCGGAACCTCCGGGCTGCCTTCATCGCCGCGCTGGCCATCCCCACCTCCATCATCGGGACGTTCACCCTCCTGAAGTACGCGGGCTTCACCCTGAACAACCAGACCATGCTGGGCCTGTCCCTCTCCGTCGGGATCGTCATCGACGACGCCATCGTGGTGCTGGAGAACATCTTCCGCCACATGGAGGAGGAGGGGGTAGGGCCCATGGAGGCGGCCCAGCAGGCCACCCGCGAGATCGGCCTGGCGGTCATGGCCACGACCCTCTCGCTGGTCGTCATCTTCCTTCCCGTGGCCTTCATGTCCGGCATCGTGGGCCGGTTCTTCAATAGCTTCGGTCTCACCGCCGCTTTCGCGATCTCGGTATCCCTCCTGGTTTCCTTCACCCTCACCCCCAGCCTCAGCTCCAGACTGCTCAAGCCGCCGTCGCACGGGGGGGAGGTCCGCGGTCGGGCTGGCGCCGCGTCCAAGCAGAAGGGAATCTACGCGGCCCTGGACAAGGGCTACGATTGGCTCCTCCGCTGGGCGTTGGGGCATCGCAAGACCATTGTCGCCCTGACGACCCTCGTCGTGGCCTCCACGGTCGCCGTCGTCCCCTATGTGAAGAAGGAATTCATCCCTTACGACGACATGAGTGAGTTCGAGGTCGTCATCGAGACGCCACCCGGCTCCTCGCTCGAGCGCAGCGATGCGATCCTCCGCCAGGTGGAGGCGGAGCTGAAGAAGCTCCCCGGCGTCGAGACCCTGTTCACCACCATCGGCGTCCAGGGCCAGAACGTGACCAACGTGACCGACGCCTCGATTTACGTGGGGCTGAGCCACCTCTCCAAGCGCAAGGAAACGCAACAGGGGATCATGCAGATGGCCCGCGAGGCCCTGCGGAAGTTTCCCGATCTCCGAGTGAGCGCCCAGCAGATCAGCCTCATCTCCGGCGGCGGCTACAAGCAGACGCCGTTCAACCTCGTTATCCGCGGACCGGAGCTGGATCGCCTGGAGCAGTATGCGCAGAAGGTGATTGCCGGGTTGAAGAAGATTCCTGGGTTCGTGGATCTGGACACCAGCCTGGCGGCCCGCCGTCCCGAGGTCCGGGTCCACATCGATCGGCAGAGGGCCGCGGACCTGGGCATCCGCGTGTCGTCCATCGCCAGCAGCCTTCGCACGATGGTGGGGGGCGAGAAGGTGAGTACCTTCCGGGAGGGGGACGAGCAGTACAACGTCCGGCTGCGGCTCCTCCAGGATTACCGTGACAGACCGCAGGTGATCTCAGAGATCAGGGTGCGGGGAGCGGGTGGGCGCCTCACCCAGCTCAATAACGTGACCGATTTCAGCCCTGGCAAGGCCCCCGGCCAGATCGACCGGTTTAACCGTGAGCGGCAGATCACGGTGGTCGCCAACCTGTTCGAAAAACCCCTGGTGGAGGCCATGACCCAGGGGAACGCTGCCGTACGGGAGGCAGGTCTTCTGCCCGGCTACTCCACGTCATACTTCGGCCAGGGGAAGTTCATCGGCGAG
>CAZXXV010000259.1:5460-6771 GCA_964644725.1 uncultured bacterium | reverse complement strand
GCTCTTGCAGGACGGCGTCGCCGGCAATCTCAGGATAGCCGCGGGTCATGGATTCGGCTACCGTGTGGCCAGCCAGGAGCCCATGGATCGCCTGGAGCTGGATCTGGGCCACCGCGGCGCTCTCCAAGAACCAGCCGACGAAGGCGATCCACATGCCGTTGATCAAGTTGCCGCCGAAGATCTGCCACACGCCGGACAGGATGAACAGAAAGCCGATGAATCGCCCCACGTTGCCGGCGATGACCGTTGCCCGGCGGAGATTATGGGTGAGCCTCCACACGAGGGCCCGGAAGATGCGGCCGCCGTCCAGCGGAAAGCCTGGAATCAGGTTGAACAGCACCAGCGCCCCGTTGATGTACGCGAGATATTTGGCCAAGGCCAGTAGCGCGGAGCCGGAGGCCAGGGCAGGCTCCACCACGTGGAAGAGGAGGGCCAGCGCGAAACTCACCACGGGGCCGGCGATGGCGATCCAGAACTCGGCCCCGGCGCTGGGGGGCTCGGTGGCGATCTGAGCGACCCCGCCGAAGATGAAGAGCGTGATGCGCCGGACCGGGACGCGGTAGCGGAGGGCCACTACGGAGTGCCCCAACTCGTGGAGGAGGACGCTGCCGTAGAGGAGGCAGGCCGTCATTCCCCCTACCACCCAGTACTCCACCACGGGCCAGCCCTTGAACTCGGCCGGGTAGTACCCGACAGCGAGGGTCCAGGTGAGGAGCGCGAAGATCAGAAACCAGGAGGGATCCAGATCAATCGGAATCCCCAGAATGCGGCCTACCGGAATCGCATGGCGACTCAACACGCTCCCACCTCCTTTGGAACCCACAGGCGCATGGCCGCACGCCACCGTCGCCAGAAAATGATCAGGCCGATCCCCCCAGCGGTGGCTTGCCCGAGGAGCACGTCCACGCCCGATGCGACGAACGCGGACATTGTAATGGGCAATCCATCCCACGGCCCGTGCCTGGTAGCAAGACCCGGATGCAACACCAGCATGCCGCGGACGCACTCCAAACATCGCCCCTTTGTTATCTCAGTCCTCAGGGCTGTGGGTGCCCTCTCAGACGCATCATGCCTTAATAGGGAGAAGGCAACTTCTGTGCCGGTCCACCTGATGGAGAGGCAGACGCGCTAACGGTATGGAAAGAAAGCGGTTCGAGTTACGATGGGCGCGCGTTTTTAGGGGGGAATTGGAGGTTGGAAATCTAAGGCTGACACGGCATCCCTGCGTGGTCCGCCTAACTCGTTGCCAATGAAGAGGACGTGGTGCATGGATACGTTTGGCATCGGCGCGATCAGTCCGACACACAAATC
>CAZXXV010000259.1:0-5360 GCA_964644725.1 uncultured bacterium | reverse complement strand
TCGGCGAGCGAGGATTTCTTACTCCCCTCCCGGATCCTCGTCCGATCCGTCACCTCGGCGCCGATCCGGAGTACCTCCTTCCCGAGGGGGACATCCACCACCAGCGTCCGGCTTTCCGGAACCACCGCCACGACGCGGCCCACGAGGCCAGGGGGTTTCTCCGCGGCCGCCGGCTTTTCCGGGGCAGTCGGCTCCTGCTTCTCTGCCGTGGTGGAAGCAGGTTCCTTCTTTTCCGCCTCGGCTGCCAGACCCCCGGAGAGAGGTAGTGCGGTGAGGAGTGCCGCCAGTGCCAGCACCATCACCGACCAGATTCTGCTGTTCATGACGCACCTCCGTGTGTGAAGAGTTGGCTTGAGCGTGTTAGAAACCCCCGGGATCTGAGGCACCGGTCAGCTACTCTTTCTGCGGGTCGGCTGTGCCACGCCCGGGGGCTGCCACACATCCACTCGAGGCAGATGCGCTTCTCGTTCGCCCTCGCTCGACCCGCTATTCTCACCGGTCCCTCTGAACCAGCAACAGTCGCCGAACCGCGGGGTCGTGCAGTACTCCCGCTGTTCTTCGGTGCTCGGGATCATGAACCACCCTGGCGCTTGGGCAAGAACACAATAGCCTTTCACGGGGTATAGCCTCTCTAGGTCGCACATCCGAAATTGCGGGCACAGTGGCCGCGGATCTTCGCAGAGGCGTCTTGCTAACTCACGGGCATGGATCTCGTCGCTCTCCTCGACGTTCACGGATTGCTCCTCCAGGCGGCACGCCCGCACGGCGCTTCACTCTCGTGCGCTCGATTCCCCGGGAGTGCGCGCGATAAGCCGGCCTTCCCCCACCCGGTACTGATCCCCCGTCTCTTCCCTTCAGACCTGCAGATGCTTCTGGAGGTACGCCTTCAAGGCCAGGGCGTTGTTGTGTTCCGTGTCTCGGGCACTGTGCAGGAGGGTGACGTTGCCCTGCCGCGCCGCCTCCAGAATCGGCCACCATGCCCCCTTCCGGCTGTCCAGTTCAGCACTGTACCGGTGACAGAACTGCTCCCACTTCGCCGGATCGTGCCCGAACCAGCGACGCAACGTGTCGCTCGGAGCGACCTCCTTCACCCAGCCGTCGATCCCGAGAGAGTCTTTCGTCACGCCGCGAGGCCAGAGCCGTTCGACAAAGAAGCGGGCACCATCGTTGGGAGCAGCCGGTTCGTACACGCGCTTCACTTCCAACATCGCCTTTTCCTTTTTGGATCGGTAAACCGGAGAGACGTCTTTCCTGTGGCGTTGCCCAGACCCAGAAGCGGGCGCGCCATCCGCGGTGCGGTCAGGCTTTGGCGGACGGCCTCCAGGAATCATCCGCGTCGTGAGGAGACCCTGAACCGGTGGAGACACGGCGGGCGAGCCCGAGCCTTTCCTCAATAAGGGAACAGAGCGTCCAGACTGCATACTGCCTCACCGCCAGCGTAGGCCAGGGCACGAGAGACCGATTCGAGCACCTCCGTCTCGGGAACGCTTGCCGGCAACGCGTCGAATGCCCCAGCGAGGATTGCAGGCCTCCAGGTCCGATCTGCCCTCCGGCCCAGCAAGACGACGACGGGGAGATCAGGGGCGCGCCAGCGGAGCTGCCGGAGAAGCTTGGGCCACCTCCTGCCGAGCGCCGCCTGACTCAGAACGGCCGCGTGAAGCTGCCCTGCTCGCTCAATAGATGAAAGGAGCTTCGCGCCCGTGCTGGTCCCACGAATCACCTCGTGGCCAGTCGCCTCCAGCACGGAGTCTAGATGGTTGCTACCGCGCTCGTCCCCAGTAGCCAGCAGAACGCGCATGCGACTCCCCCCCTTTCCTCGTTCTCAGTAACGCCTCCCTCAATACGACGAGGTAGGTAGTTCCTCACACGCCCATGGATCTCTGAGGTGAAAGCCGGTCATGCGTGGGTTCTGCCTCGCCGGCGGCGGACGCGACCACCGGCTCGGGCGCATGGCGGACGGTCCACACCGGGCAAGGGGCGTGCCCCACCACCCATTCGGCGACGCTCCCCAGGATGGCCCGGCGCAGGCCCTCCCGACCGGAAGTCCCCATCACAATCAAGATCACCCGGGCGTCCCGTGCAGCACGTACGATCGCTGTCCGGACGCTTCCCACGATCACGTCTGTCCGCATAGTCACCCCTGCGGCAGCGGCCTCGCCTCGCATCCGCTCCAGCAAGCCCTCAGCGGCCCGGCGCAGGGACTCCTCCACCGTCAGAGTATCCAGCATCCCGCAGCCCCCGAAGTCCGCTGGCACCAACTCAAGCACGTGGAGAACGAGGAGTTCGGCTGCGAGGGCCTGCGCCAAGTCCAGCGCATAGGACCAGGCTTTCTGGGTTGCTGGTCCAAAATCGGTGGGGAAGAGGATGATCCTCCGCGAAGCGTCTAACCCTTCGGAGTCGTCCGCAGTGTGTGAGAGGGCATTCATGCTAGTTCCTCCACTGGACCGAGGCCGTTGCCACCACGACACAGCCAGCGGAACTTCAGGAAGGTGTTAGTGTACGACATGCTGTGTCGGAGAACAGGCGTCGCGCACCATGTACTGGTTCGTCCACGCGAGGAGGAGCTGTTGATCCTTTGAATGGGTCGCGCCACCCCACGCCGCCCCGGTGAAGAATCGGCCGTGCCCCCCGTTATCCTGGTACAGGTACTGGTAATACAGGTCAAACCGAGTCTCACTCCCTGACGTGTGGAGGTCGATCTTGAACGGAGCCGACTGATTCGTGTCGAGCACGACACCCCGCGCATCGATGCTCGCCGACGACGCCGTGCGCCCGCGGGCATCCACACCCACGAGGTCGAATCCCAGAAGCTGCACCGGCTCATCCGACCATGGGTTCGCCGCCACCCCTTCCAGGTGCAACGTGCTGGAATCCGGCCGCGTGCACCTCCAATACAGTTCCACGGGAAAGGGTTGCACCTTGTGAGAGTATCCGGTCGGGGGATAGTCCGCCGATACCAACGGCAGGTCGGGGACCCTTTCTCCAGCCCAGGCGGGGAGGGTTAGGACCATCACAATCAAACTGAACAACGCCAGTGGAGACCGCATGGACCACTTCATGGCTCTTCTCTCCTCCTGGACAGCCTCCATCCACTTCTAACCTGTGACTGCCACTGCCACAAACAGGCTGGCATCCTTCCGGTGGAGCTGGAACAGCGTCGGCTCGCCAGCCTTCTGGGCGGCGAGCGCCTGGCGGAGGTCCGCGATGGTGCACACGGGCTTGCGGTCGACCTGGACGATCACATCCCCGGGCTGGATCCCGGCCTCGCAAGACTTGAACAAGCGATGCGTTCGCACGGTGATACCTCCGTAGGGAATCGGCCCCGGACCCGCGCGGCCGGGATCACACAACAGGACGGGTCCGGGGCCGCAGCCGCCTAATAGCTCTGGCTCTTGGCGGCCATCTTGCCGGGCTTCAGAATTCGAATGAAGTCCGCAATCAGCTTGTCGCTGCTCTTCTCGTACTTCATCCACACGCGGTCTCCGACCTTGATGTCGCCTAACGTCTTGGTGGCTTTCCCCTCGCGGATGATCGTCTTGTCCGTGATATCCACTCCAACAGTCAATTCCTTCTTGCCCTCCATCGCCTTGACCACCATGGTCTTGGCGCCGGGTTCCACGGCGGTCACCTCACCGCGGACGCGGTGGATGGTGGACTTCTTTTCCGCCTGGCTGGCGCTGGGCTTGGTCGCCTCGGTTGTCTTGGATGTCTCGGTGGATGCGAGCACTGCCCCTGCGCCAAGGGACAGAGCGCCCGCGACCAGCACTGCCACCAGATTCCTCATTCCGCGCATCTTCTCGTTCCCTCCTTTGACGTGTTACCGTCCTGCATGTGTAGGACGCATCGACTGGGCCTTGACAGCGCCCAGGTACCCGGAGCCCCCGAGGCCCCCGGTGCGCACAGCCGGATGCCCCGAGGACATCCGTGCCCAGGGCCCCTCGCTGCTCCGTAAGCTCCTCCTGCCCTCGACCGCGGCCCAGCCCTCAGGCGCAACAGGCCTGCGATCGCTGGGAGGCCCGGTAGGCTTCCTCCACGGCCCGTACGAGATCTCCCAAGGGGCCCCCCTTCATCAGCACGCCAGATGCCCCCGCGCGGCGCAGCACCACCTCCAGGGAGGAATCCAACAGGGTCGTCTGGACTACGACCGCCTGCGCGTATTCCCTCCGACGGATCTCCCGCAGGAGAGGCAGACCATCCAGGCGGGGCATTTGAATATCGGTGACGACCACGTTGAACTGCCCATGCTGGAGACGCTGGAGCGCCTGGAGGCCATCCTCGGCCCCCTCCGCTTGGTAGCCCTGGCTCTGCAGGCCGTGAAGAATCGTTCCACGCATGTGCCGGTCGTCGTCCACGACCAGAATGCGGGCCTTTCTTGCTTTCGCCTCGTCCGCCACTGCGGCCATTGCTCGCCTCTCGGGTTCAGCGTGTCCGAGCCAGCGGATACGCATCCACCGTGCCGAGCTGTTCGCATGAACGGGTCGCGTCGTATAAGATCTCGAAAATAGAGTCATCAAGGCCACTGAAGGCTATTGGCTAGGCAGTCTCGAGAGATTCCTGGCGGCCCCCTGCGGCACATGAAGCCACGGCAGTTCTGAGCTAACTCCTCGTAAACTCATAGAACGAGGATGATGGATACTTTTAGCGGGCCCTGGTTCAGGCCGACACACAAAGGATCCAACAGAGGAAGGAACGGCACAGGGTTCAGCCGTGCAGCGGGGAGAGATCGATGCGCAGCCGCCTCGCCATGCGGCAGAATGTGCAGCAGGTGAAGAAAGGTGCCCCCGGATCCATGAAAGGCGGGCCGGACGGACAGGTCCAGGAACGGTAGCCTCCCCGGTTACTTCGTGGCGACTTTGTCTTCAGCCCCTCTGTTCTGTGATCCCCGGCGTTCCTTCCGAGTGCGGAACGTGCAGCGTGCGGAGTCTGCGGGGTCCTCAAGCCTGACTTCTGGTCGCCGTCTTGTATTCTTGTGCCTCCAGCGACTCGACAGCGCGGAGTAGGTCGCCTTGCACCTCCTTGCGCCGCAAGAGGCCGCCCGCCCAAGACCGGAATGCCTCGAGGTACATGTAGGTAACCGGCGTGATGTAGAGCGTCAGGAGCTGCGAGAGGATCAAGCCACCGACGACGGCCAGCCCTAGGGGGCGGCGCGATTCCGCACCGGCTCCGAACCCGATGGCGATCGGCAGCGTGCCCATGAGCGCCGACATCGTGGTCATCATGATGGGGCGGAACCGGAGGAGACATCCCTCGAAGATCGCGTCCGCCGGACTCTTCCCCTTCCTCTCCGCCTGCTGCGCGAAGTCGATCATCATGATGGCGTTCTTCTTCACGATGCCGATCAGCATGATGATGCCGACGAA
>CAZXXV010000258.1:0-6784 GCA_964644725.1 uncultured bacterium | reverse complement strand
GCTGCTGTTTTTCCTCGGGAATGTGTCGCAACCGGACGGGCGAGGCGGCGATCGGGTGGCCGGCGCTGTCCAGGAGCAGGCGCGGTTCCCAGGGCCCGCTCTCGACGGTGTGGATGAGGTCCAAGAGGGCTCGCGCCAAATCCCCGGGCGCCCCGTTGCCGGTGCGAGCCGCCAGTTCTTGCTCCCACAAGCCCGTCAGGCCCGCGAGGCTCTGACGCAGGGCAAGGGGAGGCGCGAGGCCGGCGGCCAGGTGCGGCGCGAGTGCGGCGCTGATCGTCTCGACGCATCCCAGGACGCGGGGGTCTGGCCGCACTGGCCCTGCCGGTGGCAGGTAGGATTGCTCGGGCGCGATGGTTCGCCCGTCCGGGCCTTGGAGATGTCGCGCCGCCTCGAGGATTTGCCCCGTCATCCGGTCCACCAGGACGAGGTTGGGCCGGCGGCCAAACAGCTCTGCGACCAGCAGGCATCCGGCCCCATTGGCAGGCGCCGGGTAGGCGAATTCCAGGACAGCCACGCGGTCGAGTCCGCGATGCGTCACCGCCTGAAGGTTAGCCCCCGGCAGGACGCGCCGCGCCACCCCGGCGAGGGGGGAGAGGGGACCCCCCTTGGCCGGTCGGGCCGCGCCGCGGGAAAGCCGCGGGAAGGCGTCGTTGGCCGAGACGAGCAGGGAGTCCTGGCCGGCCGCCGTCGCGAGTTCGATCCAGAGCCCGTGCAGGCCGGCTGCCTGCACGCTCTGCACGCGGGCGCCCATCAGGGCCTTTCGCACGTCCTGGACGATTGCCAGAAACGTCAAGGCATCCATGTCGGAGACTATACCCCATGAGGGAGGGCGTGCCAAGGCTCGCAAAATGGATCGCTCATAGGTCATGGCTCATAGCTCATAGCAAGTGCCATCAGCCATGAGCCCATCAGCCATGAGCCAAGCGAGCGAGGAGCGTTGACAAGTCCCGCCACATGAAGTACGATGCCATTACCGCTAGGGGAGCACGCGCTGAGAGTCGCCGTCCGGACGGACGGGGCAACCCTCTGAACCTGACCCGGGTAATGCCGGCGTAGGAAAGCGGGCTACGCAACGAACCAACCGCGGCATCTCCTCTGGGGGCCGCGGCTTATTTTTTCCACGTGGGTGGCGAGTCGGAATCGTCAAGGCTCTCGACTCTAGGCTCTCGGTGCGATGAAGCGACGCTATCCAGATCGGCCGATCATGGCGGTAGGCGCCATCGTGGTCAAGGATGGGCGGGTCCTCCTGGCCAGGCGGGGGAAGCAGCCGAGCTATGGCCTCTGGTCCGTGCCGGGTGGGGCGGTGCGTCTGGGAGAGAGACTGAGACCGGCCACCCAGCGTGAAATCCGGGAAGAGTGCGGGATCGAGGTTGAGCTCACGGATGTGATCGAGGTCGTAGAGCGGATGGTGCGGGACGACGGCGGGCGGATCCAGTATCATTACGTCATCGTCGACTACCTGGCGCGCTGGGTGAGCGGGGAACTCGCGCCGTCGGCCGAGGTGCTCGAGGCGCGCTGGGTGCCGCCCGGGGAATTTCCCCAGTATCAGATGACGGCTGGGACGGCCGAGGTGATTCATCGGATGCTGGAGGCCGGCAAGCGGGCCGGCGTGATCTAGGAGCCGACAGGGATAGGGACAGGGACAGCGACGGGGAGTTTCGGAGATCGCTGTCGGATATCGCTGTCGCCAAGTTGTGGGTGAGTGCCATGGAAATTCGGTTGAATGGCAAGGTGCGCGAGGTGACGGAGGGGATCACGATCCGGCGGCTGCTCGACGAGTTGGGACTGCACCCGATGCGGGTGGCGGTCCAGCGAAACCTGGACATCATCAAGCGCGACCGGTACGAAGAGGTCGTCCTGCAGCCGGGTGACACGGTCGAGATCCTCACGATCATGGCGGGTGGATAAGAACAGGGGCCGGGGGTCGGGGATCAGGGGCCAGTGGAGAGCCGCCCAGGCTCCGACAAACGGTGATAGGAGGTGCGTCATGCGCGATAGTGCAACCCTGAAGTTTGGCGGGAAGGAATTTCATTCGCGCCTCATCGTGGGTACCGGGAAGTATCCCGACTACCCCACCATGCAGAAGGCGCTGGAGGCATCGGGGACGGAGATCGTCACCGTGGCGGTCCGGCGGGTGAATTTGGACCGGAAGCAAGAGTCGCTTTTGGATTACATTGACCTCAAGCGGTACACGCTGCTCCCGAATACCGCCGGGTGCTACACGGCGGAGGAGGCCTGCAAGTACGCGCGGCTCGCCCGCGAGGTGGGCATGTCGGAGATGGTCAAGCTGGAGGTCATCGGGGACCAGCGGACACTTTTCCCCGACAACGAGGGATTGCTGAATGCCACCCGGACCCTGGTGAAGGAAGGGTTCATCGTCCTCCCCTACGTGAACGACGATCCCGTGATGTCCAAGAAGCTGGAGGACGCCGGCGCAGCCGCGGTGATGCCTCTGGGGGCTCCGATCGGCTCGGGACTGGGGATCCGGAACCCTTACAACATCAGGATCATCCTGGAGATGGTCCAGGTCCCGGTCATCGTTGACGCCGGGGTCGGGACGGCGTCGGATGCCTCCATCGCCATGGAGTTGGGCTGCGACGGGGTCCTGATGAACACCGCCATCGCCGGGGCCAAGGATCCGGTGATGATGGCAGACGCCATGCGGAAAGCGGTCGAAGCCGGAAGGCAGGCCTACCTGGCCGGGCGGATCCCGAAGAAGCTGTACGCCAGCGCCTCCACGACGATGGAAGGGATGATCGAGTAGAGCCGAGAGCCGAGAGCCGAGGTTCGACATTCGACATTCGACATTCGAAATTCGAAATCCGAGGAATTGGGGCCTGTACCTGGTGACCGATCGCCACCAGACCGGGGGCCGCGATCTCCTTGAAGTGGTGGCGCGAGCCCTGCAGGGCGGGGTGCGCGCGGTCCAACTTCGGGAGAAGGATCTCGCCACGCGCGATCTGTACCATCTTGCGGAGGGGCTCCTCGCCATGACCCGGGCGGCCGGGGCGGCGCTTCTCATCAACGATCGGGTAGATGTGGCCATGGCCCTCTCGGCGGACGGGGTCCATCTGACGCGACGCAGTCTTCCTCCCAAGGAGACCCGCGGGTTGCTGGGGGCGGGGAAACTTGTCGGTGTCTCCTGCCATTCCCTGGCAGAGATTCGGGAGGCAGAGGATGGGGGCGTGGACTTCGTTGTCCTCGGCCCCATCTTCGAAGCGCCGTCGAAAGCGGCCTTCGGCCCCCCGCTGAGGACGACGGCCTTGCAGCAGGCGCGAGCAGTCACATCGCTCCCGATCCTGGCGATCGGGGGAATCAATCCCCTGCGAGTTCCCGAGGTGATGGCGGCGGGGGCCAACGGGGTCGCCGTGATTTCCGCAGTGATGGCCGCCCCGAACCCTGGCGCAGCCACCGCAGAACTTCTCGCGGGAGTGGCTCGCGCCAGGGGGTCTATTCGTCAAGTGGTCGATTCGTCAATTGGTGAAGAACGCGGACGACAGGACGTGACCAATTGACTACTCGACCATTTGACCACTTGACAAAGAGAGATGTGGATCATCGTTGACGGGTACAATGTGATCCGGCAATGGCCCGAGCTGGCCATGCTAGATCGAGCCGACCTTCAGTCGGGCCGAGAGGCCTTACTGAAAGAGCTGCAGTCGTACCGACGGGCGAGGGGGCACCGGATCACCGTGGTCTTCGACGGGCGGGAACAGGGCGGATTCTCGGAGGCGACCGAGAGCACCGCCGGGATCGGCGTGCGGTATTCAAAGCGGGGGGAGACGGCCGATGCCGTCATCGCCCGCTTGGTGGCCGAAGGCGGAGAGGGTGCCGTCGTGGTCAGTTCCGATCATGAAGTCACCGCAACCGCCCGCCGGCAAGGGGCTGCCTGGCTTTCCGCCACGGAGTTCATGGCCAAGGTCGAGGCGAGCCGGCTTTCTTCCCTGAAGGGCGGCGAAGAGGAAGACAAGCCGGTAAAATTGGGTAAGGGAGTTGCCCGGCGCCTGCCCAAGTCCGAGCGGCAGCGACAGCGGCGCCTGAAGGGGCTCTGAGATGGAGCGAGAGGCGAGCGGCGAGTCCTCCAGTCTGTACATGTCGTGGTACGAAGAGGAGCGAGTAATGGCAGCGACGCGAGCCGACCAGTTGGTGGATCTGCGCAGCGACACCGTGACCAAGCCGACACCCGAGATGCGACGGGCCATGGCCGAGGCGGAGGTGGGGGACGACGTCTTCGGTGAAGATCCCACGGTGAATCGCTTGGAGGCGGTCGCGGCCGAGCGGCTTGGCAAGGAGGCTGGCCTGTTCGTCCTGTCCGGGACGATGGGGAACCAGGTCAGCCTGATGGCGCACACGCAGCGGGGGGATGAGATCATCCTGGACGAAGGGTCGCACATCTTCAACTACGAAGTCGCTGCGCTGGCGGTGCTGTCAGGCCTACAGCCGCGGACGCTGCGCGGTCGGCACGGGATCCTGAACCCCGAGGAAGTCCGGCAGGCCATCCGCCCCCCCAACATCCATTACCCGAAAGACACCCTCATCTGCGTTGAAAATACTCACAACCGCGGCGGCGGAACCGTATATCCGCTCGAGACACTCAGGAAGATCCGCCGGATCGCCACCGAAAACGGCCTGGCCGTCCACATGGACGGCGCCCGGATGTTCAACGCGAGCGTAGCCACCGGAACGCCCGTGCGCGAGCTGGCCGCCCAGGCCGACTCGGTGACCTTTTGCCTCTCCAAGGGGCTTGGGGCCCCGGTGGGGTCCGTCGTGGTGGGGACGCGCGGCCTCATTGACCGTGCCCGGCGGGCCCGCAAGATGCTTGGCGGGGGCACGCGACAGGCCGGCATCCTGGCGGCAGCCGGTCTGGTGGCCCTGGAGACGATGGTGGATCGGTTGCGGGAGGATCACGAGAACGCGCGCGTCCTGGCAGAGGGGTTGGCAGCCCTGCCGGGAATCACGATCGATCTGAGCCGCGTGCAAACGAACATCGTCATCTTCAGCGTGCGGCGCAAGGATCTGGATGCCCCCGGCCTCATTCTCAAGCTCGCCGAGCAGGGGATCAAGGCGTTCAGCATCAGCCAGGATTCCATCCGGATGGTGACCCACAAGGACGTGGACCGGGCCGGGATTCTCAAGACGCTGGAGGTCTTCAAGGCGATCCTCGCCTGAGCCGGATTCCTCGCTAAAAAGCATGAAGGGCCCTGGGGGAATCCCCCAGGGCCCTTCGCATTCCCCTTCCCGTCAAGCGCTACTGAACGGCATCCTTCAGGGCTTTTCCTGCCTTGAACTTCGGCACCTTCGACGCCTTGATCTTGATCTTCTCACCGGTCTGAGGATTTCGCCCGTTCCGGGCGGCCCGGCGGCCGACCGCGAACGTGCCGAATCCGACCAGGCTCACTCGCTTCCCCTTCCGCAATGTGTCCCGCACGCTCAGCATGAAGCTGTCCAGTGCCGTCTCGGCCGCCTTCTTGCTGATCTTGGCATCCTTGGCCATTCGCTCCACCAGATCCGCCTTCGTCATGGGGCCCCTCCTTTCCTGCCACCCGGGAAACCGACGGATGAGAATGAGGAAGAATTCCACAAGTGCACGTTGGCTCTTATAAGAGCAAAGGCGCTCAAGCGGTGTCAAGGCAAAAACAGAGGGCAGGGCTCAGAGGTCAGGGATTGGGGACCAGACGGAAGGCGTGAGGCGGAAGGCGTGAGGTCAAAGGACAAACGGGTTCTGGGATCAGGAAGTCCGCCGGCGCCAGGCGGCCAGGCGCTTCTGGATCTCCGCCTCCAGGCCGCGGCCGGTGGGCCGGTAGTAGAGGCGGCCCCGGAGGCTCTCGGGCAGGTAGTCCTGTTCCACGTGGGCGCCCTCGTAGTCGTGGGCGTACTTGTAGCCCTCGCCGTAGTGGAGCTCCTTCATCAGGGGGGTTGGAGCGTTCCGGATGTGGAGCGGTACCGGCTCGGCCGGGGCTGACGCAACGTCGGCCTGTGCCTCGCCAAAGGCGACGTAGACGGCGTTACTCTTGGGCGCCGTGGCCAGATAGGTTACGCACTGGGCCAGAGCCAGCTCTCCTTCTGGAGTTCCAAGAAAATGGTAAGCCTCCTTGGCCGCAACAGCTAGCGACAGTGCCTGCGGGTCGGCGTTGCCGATGTCCTCGGACGCGAAGCGGATCAGGCGCCGCGCGATGTAGAGCGGATCCTCGCCCGAGGCCAGCATCCGTGCCAGCCAGTAAAGGGCCGCGTCCGGATCGTTGCCCCGCAGGCTCTTGTGCAGGGCCGAGATGAGATTGTAGTGTTCCTCGCCCGCCTTGTCGTAGAGGAGGCTCCTCCGCTGCGCCGCCTCCTGGACGATGGCCAGGCTGATGACCCTGGGCGGATCCGACGCCTCGGACAGCCGGGCCGACAGTTCCAGGAGATTGATGGCAGCGCGCGCGTCCCCGTTGGCCCAGCCAGTGATGGCAGCCAGGGCGTCCTCGGGCACTTGCAGGCGGCTCTTCCCCAGTCCTAGATCGGCGTCCTTGAGGGTGCGGTCCAGGATCAGACGGATCTCGGCCTCGGACAGCGGGTGCAGGACCAGGACCTTGGTCCGGGAGAGCAGGGGCGCGATCACCTCGAAGGAGGGATTCTCGGTGGTGGCGCCGATGAGGATGATCGTCCCCTTCTCCACATGGGGCAAGAAGGCGTCTTGCTGCGCCTTGTTGAAGCGGTGGATCTCGTCGATAAAGAGGATGGTGCGTTTTCCCGCGTACCGCTGCTGCCCCTCGGCGGCCTTGATGACCTCCCTGATCTCCTTGAT
>CAZXXV010000257.1:0-6812 GCA_964644725.1 uncultured bacterium | reverse complement strand
AGGAAAGGACCCTCCCACCGATCCGCTGCGTTACTCCCATTGCCCGCCTCTTAAGGAGAGGATAATTGTCTTCATCAGTGGTCGGGCTACCGACCCTCGCTAACTAAACCCTACGGTACCAAAGGTCGGCGGGCAAAAGGATGTTTTTTATCTGCAAGGATTTGGTTGAGTGTGTTTTCTGGGTCCTCCGTTTCAACCCAATTCGTTGAGGCCGGCGTGACCCGTGCCAGATGATCTGCTCACGGCGGAGGGGGGACGGCAGGCCAGGCGTCAGACGGACTCTGATGATGCTCGGAGGGGTACCCGGCCTTACTCCCGGAAGGGAAGCGATGATCAGAAGCCCGGATCCGGTGATCCCATGTGTTCTGTGAAGACATGGCACGTTCTTTGATATATTGAGTCCCCGGAAGGACTATGTGCCCGCAATCCGTCCGGAGACCGTCATGATGCTGGAGGTTCAATCCGTGGCCGGGGAGAAAAGCAGTCCGGCCCACGACCACTGTCCATACCTGAAGCGGGCCGTGGCTGACTGGCTCTGGCCGGTTGAGGGGATATGTCGCGCCCGCGTGGATGGCCGCTTGATGGTCCCGCCCGTCCCGCACTACTTGCACCTCTGCACCACGGGCAAGCACCGCCTGTGCGAGGTGTTCCGCGCCCGATTCCGCCCGCAAGACAAGGCTGCCGCCTAATAGGTACCCCGGCTCGTCCGCCTCTAACCTGGACAGTTTATCTGGGTTGAGTTGAACCGCCAGACCGCGGAAGGCGAGGCTCACCCAAAGGCCAGGCACCGAGATCGCTAAGGGTGCAATGGCACCCTGGAACAATGGGCTCGAGAGCTGGAAGGCGGGAACACACCAAGCCTTACAGCCTCCTCGCCCCAAGCTTCCCGACGGTATGGGCGGTTCACGTGCACGTATTGGGCAGGAAAAGAAACGACCCCGGGACCGGGGGGTCACCGGGGTCGCCAAGAAAGACGGAAGAGGCTCGCTGGCCTGGGTTGTGAACTAGCCCCTGGCTCTCATGCCACCACAGTCGCGAGCCCCTTCCGGGGAGGGCAGGAGAAAGGCGAGGCCTCTTTCGCCTGTATACCCATCAGCCCCCTGCATTGCCACTGCTCATCGCGCGAAGAGGGCCTCGCCCCTGAATCATCCGCCATTCAGAATATGCATCGGCCATCCGCTGATTTCAAGCAGGGAACCCCAGCCATCCTCAGCCATCCGAGGATGGCAAAGCCTAACCCCGTGCCGTGAACGGGGAGAATCACGGTGGCGTTGATCTAATGAAGTCAACTCACGACCCTGCCTGCCGCAATGAAGATCGCCAACCATTGGACGAGACTTTGTGGCTCAGGCCCCGGCTACGTTGCCTCAGCAGCCCTGGCCCCCCGGCTTTTTTCCCTGCTCCTGGCACGCCGTCCCGGATCGTGGAAGTGCTGGTGTGTATAGAGTTTTCGCGCGAATTAGCCCCCATGAAGGGTTCCCAAAAGGCCCAAGCCATGATATGGCGCATTGGTATCAGAATTGCGGGAAGCGGAGAAGGGGTTCGTGTCGATCGTCTTGAGAGTGATCGAGTCTTGTTTGTGTCATCCATGGCGGGCTGATGTGCCACTTCCCGGCGTGCAGCCCCGTTCGCAAGGCGGGCACGTTGCGGCACGCCCCTGCGCTGGTGCGCGGGGTTGGGTGGCTCCCCCGTGTTGACCGTCCCAGCCATAACGCCCGAACATGCGGAGGAGGGGTGGGGGGAATCGTCCTCGCGAATGGAGTACACCATGGTCCTTGAAGCTGATGCCCTCGAATATCGTCGCCGACATCATGGCCTCATCGGGGTGGAGAGCAAGGTGCCCGTCAAGGACCGGCTCACGCTCAGCCTGGTCTACACTCCGGGCGTGGCGGAACCCTGCATGGAGATCTTCCGCGACGCAAAGAACTCCTTCGAGTATACCTGCCGAGGCAACACCGTCGGCCTGATCACTGACGGCTCGTCCGTATTCGGCCTGGGAAATGTCGGTCCCGAAGCTGCGCTGCCGGTAATGGAGGGCAAGTCGGTAATCTTCAAGACGTTCGCCGGCATTGATGCCCTGCCCATGTGCCTGAAAGTCGAGGGCCTCTATGAGATGATTCAGGCCGTGACGATGCTGGCGCCCACCTTCGGCGCCTTCTGCCTGGAGGATATCGTCTCCCCCCGGTGTTTCTCGTTGGAGGATCATCTGCAGCGGGCGGTAAACCTCCCGGTCTTCCACAACCACGCCCATGGGGCGGGTGTCATGGTGCTGGCCGGACTCAGGAACGCCCTCCCACTGGTGGGGAAGCGGCTGGAGGACGCGCGGATCGTCATCAGCGGCGCGGGTTCGGCCGGCCTGGGGGTGGCGCGCCTGCTTCTGGCGGCCGGGGCCCAGAAGCTCGTCGCGTGCGACCGGGCAGGCGCCCTCCACAAGCACCGGGCCTCCCACATGAATTGGGTCAAGTCGGAGATCGCCCGCCAGAGCAATCCTGACAACGCCACCGGAGGGCTGGCCGACGTGCTGAAGGGTGCGGACGTCTTCGTGGGCCTCTCGGCGGCAAACGTCCTCAGCGCCGAGATGGTCACCAGCATGGCCCCCGACCCCATTGTCTTTGCCCTAGCCGTCCCGACGCCAGAAATTCAGCCGGTCGAGGCCAAGCGGGCGGGCGCGAAGATCGTGGCGACCGGCCGATCTGACTTCCCGAATCAACTGGACATTGCCCTGGTGTTCCCTGGTGTGCTGCGGGGGCTGTTGGACGTGCAGGCACTCAGCGTCACCACGCCTATGCTCCTGGAGGCCGCGAGGGCGCTGGCCGACATGGTGCCCGAGGCCGATCGCGGCCCGGAGCGGATCGTGCCGCCGATCTTTGAATTTCACGTGGCGCCCACCATTGCGGCCGCGGTGGCCAAGGTCGCCATGGCCACCGGCGAAGCTCGCAAGCAGGTGGAGCCGAAAGAGATCGTGGATCGGACCCTGCGATTCATCTACGAGGGAAGCGTCCCGGTAGAGCCACGAGCGCCCGGCAAGACGCTTACCTTGAAGGAAGAGGCGCTGGATCTGCATCGCCGCTTCCGCGGCAAGCTCCAGGTCGTGAGCAAGGTGCCGATCCGCGATGCCCACATCCTGAGCCTGCTCTACCTGCCGCCGAGCGCGGCCATCCCCGCCAAAGTGATCCTGGAAGATCCCGGCAAGGTGTACGAACTCACAGCCAAGGGCAACTTAGTGGCCGTGGTCTCCGACGGCAGCGCGGTCCTGGGTCTGGGCAACATCGGCGCCCGGGCGGCCATGCCAGTGATGGAGGGGAAGGCGGTCCTGTTCAAGACCTTCGGCGGCGTGGAGGCCTTCCCGATCTGCATCGCGACCCAGGATCAGGATGAGATCGTCGAGGTGACCAAGGCCATCACGCCGGTCTTCGGGGCGGTCAACCTGGAAGACATCTCCGCCCCCCGCTGCTTCTACATCGAGGACCGGCTGAAGCGAGAGACCGACATTCCGATCTTCCACGATGACCAGCACGGGACCGCGGTGGTGGTGGCGGCGGGCCTCATGAACGCCCTCAAGCTCACGGGCCGGACGTTCCAGAACACCCGCATCCTCATCAACGGGACCGGTGCCGCCGGCATCGCCGTGGCCAAGATGTTGCTCGGCCTGGGAGCCGGCGACATCATCCTCTGCGACACGAAGGGAGCCATCTACCAGGGCAGGTCGGAGGGAATGAACTGGGCCAAGGAAGAGATGGCCCGCCTGACCAACAAGGACAAGGTCAAGGGGAACCTGGCCGAAGCCCTCAAGGGCATGGACGTGTTCATCGGCGTGTCGGGTCCGAAGCTGGTGACCGTGGACATGGTGCGGAGCATGGCACCCAACGCCATCATCTTCGCCATGGCGAATCCAGTCCCCGAGATCTTGCCGGACGAGGCCAGGGCCGGCGGTGCCGCCATCGTGGCGACGGGCCGGTCCGACTTCGAGAACCAGGTGAACAACTCGCTGGGGTTCCCGGGCATCTTCCGCGGGGCCTTGGACGTGCGGGCTCGGGACATCAATCAGGCCATGAAGGAGGCCGCCGCCACAGCCATCGCAGGCCTCATCACCGAGAAGGAACTGCGCCCCGACTACATCATCCCTCACATGCTGGACTTCCGGGTGCCGGTGGCCGTGGCCAAGGCGGTGGCCACCGCCGCCATGCAGAGCGGCGTGGCGAGGGTGCACGTGGATCCGGAGGTCGTGGCGGAAAACGCCCGGGCGTTCATCTACGAGGGCAAGCTGGGGCTGGTAGCCTGACCCGCGGCAATCGGGCAACCCCGCCGATGGCGGGGCAACCCGGCAATCAGGTCCAGATGGCCAGATCACCAGATTGCCGGGTTCCCTGAGGCCTGGGAAGGGGGTCTTCGACGAGGAGGAAGGCCAATGGAGGTGCTGGTCAAGACCAAAGGAGAGGAATTCCAGGATGCAGCCCTCCGACGCTTCAACATCGCAGCGGATCACCTGCGGATGGATCCCGGCGTTCGCGAGAAGCTCAAGTGGCCCAAGCGAGAACTGACCGTCCACTTCCCGGTCAAGATGGACGACGGGAGCATCCAGGTCTTCGTCGGCTATCGGGTGCAGCATAATGTGACCCGGGGTCCGGCCAAAGGCGGTATCCGCTATCACCCCGATGTCACGCTGGAGCAAATGCGGGCGCTGGCTGCGCTCATGACCTGGAAGTGCGCCGTGGTCAACCTCCCCTTCGGGGGGGCCAAGGGTGGCGTGCGGTGCGACCCGAAGAAAATGTCCATGAGGGAGCTGGAGGGGCTGACGCGCCGTTACACCACCGAGATCTCGATGCTGTTGGGACCGGAATCAGATATCCCCGCGCCCGATTTGTACACTAACGCCCAGACCATGGCCTGGATCATGGACACCTATAGCATGCACAAGGGCTACTCGATACCAGGCGTGGTCACCGGCAAGCCTATTTCTATCGGCGGATCGCTTGGCCGGAAGGAGGCGACGGGCCGGGGCGTCGTCTTCACCATTCAGGAGGCCGCCCGGGAGCTGGGTCTTGACCTCAGCCGGGCTACGGCGGTGATCCAGGGATACGGCAGCGTGGGCTCCGTTGTCGGCCTGCTCTTGGGGGAACTCGGAGTACGGATCATCGCTGTTGGCGATGTGCGGGGCGCCGCCTTCAATCCGAAGGGCATTGACCCCGTGAAGGCCCTGGAGCACGCAGGGAAAACGGGGACCGTGGCGACGTTTCCCGATGCGGACCGTATCAGCAACCAGGAGCTCCTGGAGCTGCCGTGTGACCTCCTGGTCCCCGCGGCAATCGAGGGCGTCATCACGAAAGAGAACGCCCCGCGGATCAAGGCGCGGATCCTGGCCGAGGGGGCTAACGGGCCCACGACGCCGGAAGCGGATCCCATCCTCTTCGCCAATAATGTCTTCGTAATCCCGGACATCCTGGCAAATGCTGGCGGCGTGACCGTCTCGTACTTCGAGTGGGTCCAGAACCTGGAGATGCTTCACTGGAGCGAGGATGATGTAAACCGACGGCTGCGTGAGATCATAATCCGGAGCTTCCACGAGGTCCGGGATATCGCCGCGAGGGAACGCGTGGACATGCGGACCGCGGCGTACATCCTGGCTGTTGGTCGGGTGGCAGAGGCTAGTATGGTGCGCGGCGTGTATCCGTGATACACTCCGCGTGATGGAACACTGGTATGGTGCGCGGCGTGTATCCGTGATATGCTTCGCGTGATGGAACACTGGGAACCGACAACACGCAGGGTCAGATCAGCCCGGGCGCACGTGACATCCCTCGGGCTGGCTGCCGCGCGGTCGTCGGATTCTCTTTGTTCCGGTCGATCCTCGTCGGCGCGATAACTTGAGGGGGCGATGAAGGGCACTGACATCATCCAGCGGGACCACAACATCCTCCGAAAAGCCCTGGTGTCCCTGGACCGGGCCCTCCTCATGCAGACGCCCAACTGGGCCATCGTGGCCAAGAACGTGGCGAACTACCTGGACATCGGGCTGCGGCAGTATCTGAATTCAGAGGAACGCTGGCTGTTCCGCCCGCTGGCTGAGACCGGGCCGGATGCCGCTGGGGTCATCACCGAGCTGGAGCGGGAGCACCGCGACCTCGAAGCCCGCCTGGCGGAGTTCAAGGGCCTCACCCGCCATCCGATCACCCCGGAGGTCGCGCCTCTGGTCAAGGAGAAGGGCGTGGCCCTCGTGAAGGAATTCCTGCATCACATGTTTCTGGAGGAAGAGTTAGCCTTTTCGCTGGCCGAACAGCGGCTGGGGACGGGCCACCTGGAGATGGTGGCCGAGCACATCTTCCTGCTCAAGGAGGCCGAGAAAGGGCTCGAAGAGCCGGCGGCGATCGACTGATCGTGGTGGCGGTGGCCGCAGGGGCGCCGCCGCTGCTGGCGGCCCTGAGCCTCGCGTTCTTCTCGAGCCTGAACGCGTCCCTCACCCATTACGGGACCGGTCCCGCCCCGATCTACTACGGGGCCGGCTACACGGACCTGAAAACGTGGTGGGGGATCGGGTTCGTGGCCTCGCTGGTGAACATCGTCATCTGGATGGGGATTGGGCCCTTCTACTGGAAGGCCCTGGGGCTGTACTAGGAACGGGGGCAGGGGCCGGGGAAGCGCAACTGACCTCCGGTTTCCCGTCGGACGAAGTCTGGTTGTCCCTGAGGGTGACGGCTCGAGGCATGGGTCAGCCCCGACGTCTGGCGTTTGAAAGAAGGGAGAACGGTGGCTACCGTGATCACCCATGACTTGCTGATCCTGGGGGCGGGCCTCGCCGGCCTCCGAGCCGCCGT
>CAZXXV010000256.1:0-6835 GCA_964644725.1 uncultured bacterium | reverse complement strand
TTGTCGAGAGTTGGCGTGCCGTTACGGCCTCTGTGACCTCGACGGCGAAGTTCTTGGGTTCTAAGGGAAAAGGAGGAGCTTGCCGAAGTGTTCGCGGCGTTCCATCACCCGGTGGGCCTCGGCGGCCTCGGCCAGGGGGAAGGCTGCGTGGATTACGGGGCGGAGCCGACCCTCGACCACCAGACTGAATACCTGGCGAAGTTCCGTCGATGTGGCGCGGAAGGATCCCAGGAGGTCGATCTCTCGACGGAAGAACTCGATGATGTCGAGGGGCACAACCTCCCCAGCGTGCGCGCCACAGACGGCCATGCGACCGCCGGGCACCAGGCAGGCGAGACTCTTGGTGAACACTTCCCCTCCGATGTGCTCGAAGATTAAATCCACGCCGCGCCCATCCGCATGCTTTCGCACGGCTGCCACTAAATCCTCCTCGCGATAGTTGATGGCCTCGTGGGCGCCCAGGGCCTTGGCCTTGGAAAGCTTGGCATCGCTCCCGGCGGTGGTGAGGACCCGGGCACCGGCCAGGCGGGCCACCTGGATGGCGGCGGACCCGATGGTGCTTCCGGCGGCCTGGATCAGCACCGTCTCGCCCGCGCGGAGCCGTCCCCGGGTGATCAGCATGTGCCAGGCCGTGCCGAAGGCGATGGGCACGGCGGCGGCTTCCTGAAAGGAAAGTTGCGGCGGGATTGCTTCAATGCCCCAGGCCGAAACGACCGCCAGCTCGGCGTAGCCGCCGGGGCGGTGGATGCCGGGCAGGTTGGGCGTCTGGCACAGGTTGTCACGCCCTGCGAGACACGCGCCGCACCGGCCGCACGCCGGGGCGATGTGGGCCAGGACGCGGTCCCCGACCCGGACGGAATCCACGCCCGGCCCGAGCGCCACCACCTCGCCGGCGATCTCGCGTCCAAGCGTGTGGGGGAGGACGAGCGGCAGGCGAGAGACGCCGGCGCGGCAATCCACGTCCAGGTGGTTCAGCCCGCACGCCCGCACGCGCAGGAGGACGTCACCGGTCATGGGGGCCGGGTCCGGGACATCCTCCAGCCGCAAGACTTCCGGCCCTCCGAACTGATGGAGTCGAACCGCTTTCACTTTCTTCCTCCCTTTGCGCGGGCTATGGGGTGAGCGACGCCAAGACGCCCGTGAGGGCACTGGCAGCCAGCAACGCCAGTCCCAGGACTGCCTGGACGGGGTTTCTCGGCGAGCCGTCCTCTGTGATCTCTGCTCGCGGAGCAATGGGTGATCGCCATACTCCCTGCAGTCCGCTGCCATCGAGGCACAGAGCGCTCAGGAATGCCAGCAGCGTGCCCACCAGCGTGAGGGTGAATTTGTCCATTCCCACGATTCTCTCGAGTGATCTGACGGGCCAGCCAAGGGTCGCCCCTTTCGCCGGCACCCTAGTTCCGTACCATGGCAGCGGGCCCGTGTCAAAAGGCAAGGCCGACCCGGACAGAAATTCGGGTCGGCCTGTGTGCTGATGGGAGGAAGGAGGAGAATAACCGGGAATCTTTCCGCAGAGGCGGCAGATCAAGCCATTGGGTTCACGCTTGACCCATTCGTGAGGCCGGCACATGGCCTGGCGATTCCGGAGAACCTGCTGGGCATCTCGTCGGTTCAGGCAGACCAGGCTTTGGGCCGTGAGCACGGCGGCAAGGCTGATCGAGAGTGCAATTAGGCTTACGTCTATCCAGCTGAGACCCATGAGGCAATCTCTCTGAGGACTACCGGGCAAATTGCCATCAACGGCGGTTGACTACTCCTGGGAAAAAGCAATCTCTATGTCAATCCCCGTAATCAGATGAATCTGCGGATGCCTGTTGTGCGGCCTGGCTAACGCATTGAGATTGTGAGGCAAGATCCGATCTCCCAGTGCTTCATCCAGCGTTTCTGAGCTCTTGGGCGAACCTATCGGCTTGGCGTGGCGGGTGCGCGTCGGGATTTTTGAGAATGGATCCGACCTCTCGTGGCAGCAGGCAACCGCCATCGGGCCCCGCTGCCACCCCGCCCTGGCGGGGTCACGAATGTTTCAGGGCGATCTCCTCGAGGATGTTGGCGACGTCCTCGCATCGGTCCGTGGCCGTCTCCATCGTCTCGTAGATTTCCTTCCACTTGATGACATCGAGGGGCGGTGCGTCTTCGACGAAAAGGGCCGCGATGGCCTCTCGCGAGACCTCGTCCGCCTCGTTCTCCAGGCGGTTGATCTCGATGCAGTGCTCCTGGAGGAACTCGAAGCGCGGGAGGGCGGTCACCCCGCGGACGATCTGGTCGGTGGAGCGGACAATGATTCCGGCCAGGCGCTGGGCGGCGGGCGTCGGCTTGGCGATCCGATACATCGCCATGCGGGCGGCCGAGCCCTCTATGAGGTCAATGACATCGTCCAGGGCCGAGGTTAGCTTGTGGATGTCCTCCCGGTCTATCGGGGTGATGAAGGTCTGGTGGAGCGTGCGGAGGATCCGGTGGGTGATCTTGTCCCCTTCGTGCTCGTATTCTTCCACGGCCCGCCACTGCTCGTCCGTACCGTGGAAGTCCTCCAGCATCTGCTGGAAGGCCCGCGCCCCCTGGTGGATGTTGCGCGCCGCCTCGATGAACATGTCGAAGAACTTCTCGCTGCGGGGAAAGAGACGAAGTCGGAACATGGCCTCACCTTACTCCTCTTCCGGCTGAGGGACCCGTCGCGGCCAGTGACGCCAGACGAACCAGCCCGCGCCCGCCGCCAGCCCGAGCACGATCACGACGTCCAAAGAGTGCAGCACGCCGCCCACCCGATCCCAGTGTTCTCCGAGAAGCATGCCCACGTATGCCAGCGCCCAGCTCCAGGGCAGCGAACCCAGGAAGGCGTAGATCAGGAACCGAGTAAAGGGGACCCGGGCGATGCCGGCCGGGAGCGAGATGAACGTCCGAATGACCGGCAGCAGGCGGCTGATGAAGGTCGCCGCCATGCCGTAGCGAGCGAACCAGCGATCGGCGCGGTCCACCTCGCGTGCGGTGACCAGGAAGTATCGGCCGTACTTCAGAATGAAGGGACGCCCCCCGTAGGCGCCGGCGGCATAGGCGGCCGCGGACCCGAGGGTGCAGCCCAGGGCCCCCGCCAGCGAGACCCCCCACAGGGTGAAACGTCCCTGGCTCACCAGGTAGCCCGAGAAGGGCATGATGACCTCGCTGGGCAGCGGGATGCAGGCGCTTTCGATGGCCATGGCCACGACGATCCCCGCATAACCCAGGCTGCTGATGATCCAGATGACGAAGGTGGAGAGCAGGACGAGAATCTTGTAGAAGAGGTCCATGGGCACCTGAACGTCAGAGGTCAAGAGTCTCGGGTCGCGGGAGCGCCAGGAGCGGGACCGACACGATGTTACGGGCGCACCGGGCCGGATGGACGCTCGGTGATCATCCCCACGGTCTCAATGCCTGCGGCCTTGAGCGCATCCATCACCTCGATCACCAGGCCGTAGGGCACCTGGGCGTCCCCCCGGAAGTGGACGACGCGTTCGCGGTTGCGAGTCAGGGCCATCAGGCGATACCGCAGGCCGGCCCGCAGGATCTCCTGGTTGTTCAGGTAGAGACGGCCCTCCCGGGTGAGAGTGAGCGTGATCCGCTCCTCCTCCTTCGGCTCGGATTGCTCGGCCTGGGGGAGCTGCACGTCGGTCCCTCGCTGGAGCATCGGCGTGGTCACCATGAAGATGATCAACAGGACCAGCATCACGTCCACCAGCGGGGTGACGTTGATTTCCGAGAGCACGCGCCGATCGCCGGCGCGCGATGGCAAGGTCATGGCCATGCGGGCACCTACCTGATGGAAACGGGGTCTGACCCCCGGCGCATTCTGGGCGGACGAATCGGCCCGGGCCGCTCAGACGCCGGGCCGCAGGACGGCGGACTCGACGGCCGCGGTACGGTGCGCCCAGCTGAGGAGTTCGGAGCCAGCCCCGTCCATCTCGGTCGCGCAGTCCTTGACCCGCGACACGAAATGGTTGTAGGCGGTCACGGCTGGGATGGCGACGAACAGGCCGGCGGCCGTGGCCACTAATGCTTCGGCGATCCCGGCCGAGACGGTGCCCAACCCGCCACTCCCCGTCCGCGAGATCGCCTCGAAGGCGCGCATCACGCCGATCACTGTTCCGAAGAGCCCCACGAACGGGCTGATATTCCCGAGTGTAGCCAGGGCGGTGAGGTGGCGCTCCAGTCGCCCGATCTCCGTGGCCGTGACCCGCTGGATGGCCTCTCGTGCCGCGGCCGTGACTCGATCGAGGGCGGGACCGGCGTGCAGCCCGGGGTTCTTCGACGCCAGGGGCAAGAGCTCCCGCAGGCCGGCCGCCAGGACAGGGCCCACATGGCTGCCCTTCCCCCGCTCGCAGAGTTCCAGCGCCTCCTGCGGGTTGCCCTGCTCCACAGATGCCAGCACCCGGCGCACGAGGCCGGCCGAGGCCAGACGGGCCCGCCGGAAGGTCCACCACCGCTCGCCGATCACGGCCAGCGAATAGACCGAGAACAGGACCAGGGTCGTCATGGTGAGCGACACCATGAGGCCGGCGGCGTGCATCAGGATCGGGATGAGAACTTGGTCTAGCATGAAGTCGGGTCCAGCCCTCTTGATCAGGGGAAGAATGCCCGGATCACGAGCGATGTACTATACCATCCCCCTCCGAAGGCCGCCAGGGCAAATACAAATCCCTTGCCGGAATGTCCTGAGTCTGCTATATTTAATTGTCAATTTCCCTGCGCCTTCCGATGATTCCTGGCCTGAATACGAACGTCACCCGCGGCGGCATCGAGTATCACGTCCAGACCGAGGATCTGGGTCGCGGAAACCCGTACGTCCTGACCTTGGTCTTCCGGGCCGGGGCCATCATCGCCCGGGAGAAAGTCAACTACCGCGAGCTCCTGGGCGAGGGCGCCCCTGAGGCCCAGATCAAGCGATTCATGGACCAGCAGCACCAGCGGATCATCCAGGGCATCCTGGCGGGCCAACCCCAGGGACCCGCCGCATCGGCACCGGTGCAGCAGCCTCCCTCGCAAGCAGCACCCGCGCCGCCGAAGCCTTCGCTTCCCCCGGCCGACAAGAGCCTCGACGAGCTCATCACGCAGTATCTGCGGAGTCGCAGCGCCACCAAGCCCCGCTAGTCACCACCGTCTCCGGCCTCGCATCCTCCAGACGCACGGCCTCCCACAAATACCGCCGGCCTCCTGAGCATTCGGAGCCGGGAGAGTGCGCGAGTAGAAAATGTCGCGGGGCGGTGGGGGGCTTGCGGAAACGGGGACGCGGCTAGGACGCCGTCTCGACCCGTGGTGGGTGGGGTTCCTCGCGTTCGCGGGGCAACGGCTTCAGGGCGTCCTGGAGTCGGAGGTCGGCCTGCCGGGTCTGCTCCAGCACGCGGCTAAGCAACTTGCTCTTGCCGCCATCCTGGCTCTTGTACTTCTGATAGATCCCGTCCAACTCGGCGAACAGATTCTGCGGGCGGTATTCGGCCGCGGTGGCGTACCGCTCCAGGGCTGCCTGGCGCTCACCGCAATAGCTGGCCAGCGCGTCGAACTCCTCCGTCACGCGAGGTTCGGCCAGCGACTCCAGGAGCTTCTGCTGCTCCTTGAGGTACCGCCCGAAGGGCTCCAGCTTTTCCTCCAGCTCCCGGAAGACATGCTCAATGGCCCGCTGCTGGTCCTCCAGGTACTGGGCCAGGGGGCGCGGTTGCTCCTCCAGGTAGCGCTGGGCCCGCTCCGGGATCTGCCGCTGCTCGGCCAGGAACTTCTCGAAGGTCTCGAACTGGTCCGTCAGCTCCGTCTTCAAGTGCATGCCGACGCGCTCGAGGTTGTTCTCCTGTCCCTCGAGGCACTGGCGCAGGGGTTTGATGCGGGCCTCGAGTTGCTTCAGGGCCTGGTCCACGTTGCGCCGCTGCTCCCAGATATGCCGCTGGAACGGGCTCAGCCGCTCCTCGAGCAGGCGCTTGGCCTCCTCGATGGTCCGGATCTGCTCGTCGAGGTCGCGATGGATGCGCTCCAGGGAGGGTGAGGCGGCCCAGGCCAGGCCCTGGCTCCGCCGCTTGGGAGCGGGCAGCGAATCGGGTTGGCTCTGTTCGACGTCACCGATGAGGGTTTCTTCCCGCTCCGGACGGCCGGTCCACCGAGACAGGAACGTGGACATCGTCAGGCACTCCTCAGAGCCCTTGGGACAATCGGCGGTGAGACGCCGGGATGCCCAGTTGGGCCGCAAATGACACCGTCAGGGAGCGTCGGTAAATTCCCACACTTCCCCCGGGGGTGTCAAGGGAAAATCGGGTGTGAGTCAGCGCCCTGACCCCGCAGGCAATCGAAGCCGTGGGACTGCTCCAGCCCTTGGCAGCATCGCGGAGGCAGTCTAGAGCTTGATAGGCGGGTCGCACCTGGGGTACGGTCACATTGCCTCAGCAGTCGCCCCAGGTTGGTTTGGAGGCAGGGAGGCGGGGCATTGGGCAGGCAGGTTTCAGTGAGCGATGCGCGAGATTTCCGGGCGCGCACCAGGATCGCAGCGGTCGTTCGGGGCGCGGTCCGCCCTGAAGGGTCGTGTTCTATGGACGGTGATTCCCCACCGTCGCGTCGCCATGATTCACAATTCGAATAGGGCCCATCTTGGCTTCACCGAGCCCGAATCCCAAGGCCGCTTTCTGTTTAAACGACTTGCCGCGCAAGAGGTGTCCGGTACCTTCGTTTGGGGGGCGGAGGCGAGGCTTCTCACATCTGCCCGAGGTGAGCAAGGCATATTTTCATGACCGTCCCCCCTCCTTGTAGGACCACTCGCGGGGCTGCTCAGCCGCCCCGCCATCAGGCTGGTCGGGTGGCGCTCGGAGGCTGGGCGGCGTGCTGGCGA
>CAZXXV010000255.1:0-6835 GCA_964644725.1 uncultured bacterium | reverse complement strand
TCGATCTCCATAGACAGGGCACCTCCCAAAATGCTAGGTTCTTCCTGACACCTAGAAGGAGGAACCGGCCATGCCACGAGGCACGTTACGCTCCACGCGAGTCGAGGCTGCCGATGCTCTGGCGGCCATCGAGACCTACTTTGAGAAGGGCTGGACAGACGGCCTGCCTGTCGTGCCGCCCACCGAAGAAAAGATCTGGGCGATGCTTGACGCCATGGGTAAGCAGCCAGAGGACATCCTCGGGGAGATCCCAGTCCGCGCCAGAAAGATCACGGCGGAAAAGCTGGCCATCAATGCCGTCCTGGCAGGCTGCCTGCCCATCTACGCCCCTGTTCTCCTGGCGGTCGTAGAGGCCTTGTGCGACCCGGCCTTCTCGGCCCATGGGCCGACGGCCAGCACATCCGGCATGGGCATTCTGACCGTCGTGAACGGTCCCATCGCCTCGCAGATCGGCATGAACGCCGGCGAGAACCTCTTTGGGCCGGGATGGCGGGCCAATGCCACCATCGGGCGAGCACTGCGTCTACTCTTACGGAATGTGTGCGGCGCTGTCCCGGGGGTCCTGGATCGGAGTTGCTTCGGCCACCCGGGCAAGTTCACTTTCTGCATCGCCGAGGACGAGGCGCACAGCCCCTGGACCCCACTCCATGCGGAACGAGGGATTCCTTTAGAAGAAAGCGCTGTGACGCTGTTCGCGGGGGAATCGCCCCACCAGGTCGCTAACCAGTTGGCGTCCGATCCGGAGGCGATCCTGTCCACCATCGCCGATGTCATGGTGGCGGGAGGCCGTCTCAGCCTGTCGGGGCAGCAGTTCGTGGTGATCATCGCGGGCGAGCACCGGCTGCGGCTGAGCGAGCGCGGCTGGACAAAAAAGGATGTCAGGGGCTGGCTGCATGAGCACGCGGTACGATCTGAGGAGGACCTGGCACGGGCGGGCCGCCTGCCCCCAGCAGAAACAGCGACACAGGCGGCGCGAAAGTACCCAGCGGTGAACGACCCGGATGACATCCTGGTCGTCGCGGCGGGCGGCGACGCCGGTGGATATTCAGTGGTGATCCCCGGCTGGTCCGGAAGGCTGCACTCGCAGGCGGTCACCAAGATGATCCCACCGTGTCCGACGTGCCAGGTGGACTGAATGCGGAATTCGGAATGCGGAATGGAAGGTAGAGGACACAGCTAGGAGGGTAAAGCATGAGTTTCACGGTGTTTGATCCAACCGATGGACCGGTAGCAAAGGCGTTCGCACCGGCCGTTCGCCCTGCCAGCCTGGCGGGCAAGGTGATCGGAATCCTGGATAACGGCAAGACGAAATCCGACCTCCTGCTTCGCGAGATACAGCACCTGCTCCGCTCCGAAGCCGATGTCGCGGATGTCGTCATGGTGCGGAAGCCGTCGGCGTACCGCCCCGCACCGGACGAGCAGCTCGACGATCTCGCGCGGCGAGCCGATGCAGTCATCGCCGGCATCGGTGACTGAAGCTCCTGCTCATCCAGCAGTGTGCTGGACGGCATCCTCATGGAGCGACGCGGCGTTCCGGCCGCGCCCATCTGCACCGATCGCTTCATCCCTAATGGCCAGGCCATCGCAGAGGCCCACGGCGCACCAGGATATCCCTTTGCCCTCGTCCCCCATCCCCTGGCCAGCGCCAGCCCCGCTGAATTGGCCCGAGAGGCCAAGGAAGTGCTGCCCGAGGTGCTGCGGCTGCTGCTTCGCCGCTGAGCAGCCTTCGGTATCCGCATGCCCGGCGATTTGGCTTGACACCGGGAGAAGAATTGGCGACCCTTCTTGATCAGGTGCATCCGCAAGGGCATCATTCCGGGAGCAAAGGCGCGCAAGGCCGACCCAGGCCAAGATTGCATTCCTGCCACCTCCCATGAGTTAAGTTCAGATGGAGCGAGAAGCCTCAGCCAGCCGGCGTCCGAACTCTCAACAAAGGAGGCGACCATGAAGCTCACACGCAGGGAACTCTTGGTGCTCACAGGCGCAGCCAGCGCGGCCACCCTGGTCGGGGTTCCCGCCGGGGCGCAGAAGCGGGGCGGGGATGTCATCGTCGGGACCACCGCGGCTCCACCCACAACGGATGCCCAAAACAGCAGTGCCGAGCTCTCGCGCAACATCAGCCTCCACTGGATCGAGACGCTGTACGCCCGGGACGAGAACGGAAACGCAATCCCCGATCTTGCCCACAAGTGTGACATTGCGGCGGATGGGCGGACCTACACCTTCCATCTGCGCGAGGGGGTGCGATTTCACAACGGGCAAGAGATGACGGCGCAGGACGTGAAGGCTTCGCTTGAGCGATATGCCCGGGTCGGCGCCAGTGCCGCGATGATGCAACCGGTGGACTCCATCACACCCGTAAGCAAGTATGTAGTCCGGGTCCAACTCAAGCAACCCGTGGTGGGATTCATCGACCAGGTCAGTTCGCCACGCGCACCGGTTGGGATCATGCCGGAAAGCGAGGCGGACAAAGATCGCGGGAAGATCAATCACATCGGCACCGGGCCGTACCAATTCGTGGAGTTCAAACCGGACAGCCACGTGAGGCTAAAGCGGTTCGATGGCTACACCCCGAACACCAACTACACGAAACGAGACGGCTTCAGTGGGCGGAAGACTGCGTATTTCGACACGGTGACCTTCCGGCAAATCCCAGAAGGTGGGGCCCGCACCGCGGCCCTCGAGACGGGAGAGATCCACGCCGTGGACGTGCTACCCCCGCCCACGGCCGACCGGCTGAAGAGCAACCGCAACATCAAGATCTATCCCGTGATGCCCTGGTCGTTCCAGACTATCATCATCAACGCCGCGTGGGGACCCACCGCCAACGTGAAAGTGCGTCAGGCGATTCAGGCTCTCCTGGATTATGAGGAGATCATGGCCATCGCTGGCGAGGGGCTGTACCGCCTGACCCATGGTTGGCAGCACCCCGGCACGACCTATTTCGCCGGGGATATCGGGAAAGAGTACTATAACCAGAAGAACCCGGCCAAGGCGAAGCAGCTCCTGCAGGAAGCCGGCTACAAGGGAGAGGAGATCATCTTCCTCGCCGACAGCAACTACAAGAGCCATCAAGAGACCGCGGTGGTGGCCAGCGAGCAGATGAAAAAAGCCGGCTTCAATGTTCGACTGAGCGTGGTGGACTGGCCAACAGCCTTCCAGATTCGATTTAAACCCGAGGGGTGGAATCTGTGGGCGCTCAGTTTCGGCATCGAACCCTACGAAGGGCCCTACAGCGTCGCCGGCTACTTCACCACCGAGCAAGGCGGCAAGGGCGGCCAGCACATGCCCGATCCGGAACTCAATCGGGCGAACGAAGCCCTCAACAAGTCGCTGAAGTTGGAGGATCGGGTAAAGGCCTTCGCCGACTTCCAACGGCGCTTTTTCGAGTTCGTGCCGGCCATCAAGGTGGGGGATCTCGGTCGTTACCAGGCAACCCGGGCGAATGTCGTCGGGTATGCTCCCGGCCGCATCCCACGCATGTGGGACGTCTGGTTCGAGTGAGTCACTGCGTTACTGCTTCTGATGAAGGGGGGCCTCGCGCCCCCCTTCGCTCTCAGCAAACCCTGCATCGGCTCGGTCGCTGACACGCAATGACCCGCTACTTCATTTACCGACTCTTGAGCGCCTTCCCGATCCTGGCCATAGTCTCTCTCGCCTCCTTCCTCTTTATTTTCCTGGTCCCCGGAGACCCGGCCGCCGAGATCGCAGGCCCCGGAGCCACCAAGGATGAGGTCGCGCGGATCCGCAGCCAGCTCGGCCTGGACGCGCCGGTCCACATCCAGATGCTCAATTACTACGGCCGGTTGCTCCGGGGCGATCTTGGCCAGTCCATCCTGCTGAACCGCAGTGTCACCGAAGCCATCATCGAGCGCGCCCCGGTGACCCTGTCCTTGACGGGTATCGCCCTGGGAATCTCCCTGACATTGGCCATCATACTCGGGGTGGTCGCGGCGGTGCGGCAAAACACCTGGGTGGACCAGTCCGCCATGACCGTCGCGCTCCTGGGACTGTCCCTGCCGGACTTTTGGGTCGGGTTGGTGATGATCTACACTTTCGCCGTGCTGCTCGGCTGGCTCCCCACCGGGGGCTACGTCGAACTGAGTAAGGGCGCATGGCCCTGGCTGCGCAGCATGACCATGCCTGCCCTCGCGCTCGCCATCACTCAACTGGGCTTGCTGGCGCGCATGACCCGGGCGACCATGTTGGAGGTCCTCAACCAGGATTACGTCCGAACGGCCCGCGCCAAGGGGTTGCCCGAGCGCACCGTAATCGACAAGCACGCCCTCTCCAATGCGCTGATTCCGATGGTGACGGTGATGGGCTTGATCGTCGGCATCCTGCTTGGCGGGGCAGTGGTCATCGAACAGGTCTTTGCGCTGCCCGGGGTAGGACGATTGATTATCGGGGCGATCCTTCGGCGGGACTATCCGGTGATCCAGGGAGGGTTGTTCCTCACCGCAACGATTTTCGTATTCGTGAACCTGGCCGTGGACATCCTGTATGCCTTTCTCGATCCGCGGGTACGCTATGAACGATGAGGGAAGCTCCGGACGCAATTGGCTCCAACAACTCCTGGAGCGGATCCGCCGGTCGAAAGCCGCGCGCCGACTCTTGTATCACCGGCTGTTCATGACCGGCCTCATACTCTTCACCCTGGTCGTCACCATGGCGATTTTCGCCGGTCTGCTGGCTCCTCACCTTCCGAATCAGAACAATTTCCGCTACCGCCTTGGCGCTCCGAACCATGTCTTCCTGCTGGGAACCGATGGGTTCGGCAGGGACGTCCTGAGCCGCGTGATTTACGGTACGCGAGTATCGCTCAGGATTGGGGTCATGGTCGTGGTGATGACCGGGGTGTTCGGCACACTGATCGGTGCGGTTGCCGGATCGGTCAGGGCACTGGATAACGTGATCATGCGCGTGATGGACGGGCTGATGGCATTCCCTGCCATCCTGCTCGCCATCGCCCTCGCCGCGACGCTGGGCGCCTCTGAGACGAATGTGGTCATTGCTCTGACCATCGCCTATACCCCGAGGACGGCTCGGATCGTCCGCGCCTCCGTTCTGGTAGTGCGCGAGCTGGAGTACGTCCAGGCGGCTTTCGCCGTCGGCGCCAGTTACCTTCGCGTTCTCTTCCGGCACATCCTCGCCAACAGCATGGCCCCGCTGATCGTGCAGCTCACCTTCATCTTCGCGGTGTCGATCCTGGCCGAGGCGGTCCTGAGCTTCATCGGCGTAGGGCCTCCCCCGCCCACCCCCACCTGGGGGAACATCATCGCCGACGGGCGCAACTACATCCGCGAGGCGCCGTGGATCTCCCTGTTGCCGGGTATCGCGATCGGGGTAACCGTGCTCGGTCTGAACCTGCTCGGCGACGGTCTGCGGGACGTGCTCGATCCGCGGATCAAGGTGGAACGGTAAGGCTCGTCAGAAGTAGGGTCAGCAACTCAAGGAGGGACCTACCTTGAACATCAAGGAAAGAATCCTCACTGCCATGAGCTGGGGCGAACCGGACCGGGTGCCGTTGACTGTTTATGATTGGATGGTGCCTCGGGGATTGACCGAGCGGCAGCTCCGCGAATCTGGCGTCGGCCTGATCACGCGCCCGCCAGCCCATCGGGTCGAGCACCGCAAGGTAGAGATCATCACTCATGAGTACTGGGAGAACGGCCGTCCCTTCATCCGACGGACCATCCGCACGCCCGTTGGCGAGGTGTGGCAGAAGTTGGAGCCGGACCGCGCCTACGGAACCTCAAATTGGATCCACGAGCACTTCATCAAGGAGCCCGCCGACTACCGGGTGATGGAATTCTATATCCGCGACGCCATCTATCGGGACAACTACGAAGTGATCCGCGAAAGCCAGCGACGGATGGGCACCGACGGCATTGTCATCGTCCGGGTCGCCAAGTCGCCCATTCAGGAGATGCTGTACCAAATGATGGGGATGGAGCGCTTCGCCGAGGATTATCACCTGCAGCGCGGCCTCTTTGATTCCCTGCACGCAACGATGGTGAAGAGATACGCGGAACTGTACGACCTGGCGGCGGAATCCCCGGTAGAGATCCTTCAACTGGGCGATAACATCACGAGCGACGTGGTCGGCAGGGAGCGGTTCCGCAACTACCTCATGCCAGAGTACAAGAAACTGATGAAGCGCCTCACAGGCACCGGCAAGAAGCTCGCGGTGCACATGGACGGCCGGCTGAAGTCGCTGACGGAGGATATCGCCGCGGCTGAGTTCGACATCGTCGAGGCGATGACACCCTCGCCGATGGGGGATGTTTCGGTAAAGGAGGCTCGGAAGGCCTGGCCGGATAAGGCGCTCTGGATCAACTTCACCAGCTCGATGCACATCGAGCCGCCCGAGGTCATCGAGGAGCACACCCGGCAACTCCTGGAAGAGGCCGGGACCAAGCGCGGATTTGCGATCAGCATAACCGAGGATGCGCCGGTCGAGGCCCTGGAAAAGAGCCTCGCCGTCATCTCACGGGTCCTGCAAGAATAAGGGCGGAAGGATTCTTACCTGCAGACCCGATCGCCATTAATCCCCGGTGAGAAAGGAGCGACAACATGAAGGCGGTGTTCACTCTTACTCCGGCGGAGTCAAAGCGATTGATCGCCAAGGCCGTGGTAGAAATGGAAGAGGTGAAAATCGCCAAAGAGAAGGCCTATATCATCCTGGCCGGCGGCACGACAAATGGATTCATTGCCCAGGAGCTTTTGAAGGAAAAGGTCGAGCCGCAGCGCTTCACAGCGGGCACCAATATCTGTGGCCTTCTCTGCGTAACGAGTCCAAACGACCGGCATCCCTTTCCTATCATCCTGGAGA
>CAZXXV010000254.1:0-6849 GCA_964644725.1 uncultured bacterium | reverse complement strand
GACGACTCGCCGAACCCCGGGATGAACCGGACAAAGGGGGGCGGATCAGCCAGGAGGCCGGGGATCTCGCCTGTCGCCCGGGTCGCCTCCTCCACCAGGATCTTCTCGACCTGCTCGGGGTCCGAGGCGTAACTCACGGACACCGGGATGAGCAGGGCCATGCGTTGCTCCGGCAGGTAGTAGTTGGTCAGGACGCTCTGGGCCAGCTTGGCGTTGGGCACGATGACCATGTTGTTGGGGAGCATCCGAATCCGGGTGGTGCGCCACCCGATGTCGGTCACGTACCCTTCCTGCCCCGTCTCCAGCTTGATGAAGTCCCCCACCCGGACCGGTTTCTCCACCAGGATGTGCACCCCGGCGAAGAGGTTGCCCAAGGTATCCTGCAGAGCCAGGCCCACGGCGAGACCGCCGACGCCCAGGGCGGCCAGGAGGGGCGTGACCGAGATCCCCAATGTCCCCAGGATCAGGAGGCCGCCCAGGGTGAAGACGACGGCCTTGGTCAGGGTCGTTCCCAACCCCGTGACGGCCGTTTCGATCTGGATCCGCTGCCCGAGGTGCTGGAGGCCCCTCGCCAGGGCATTGGCCACCACCATGGTGGCCGACAGGATCACGAGGGCCGCCACCAGGCTGGTGCCCCAGGTCGCCAGCCGCCGGGGGAGCGGCGCCGCCTCCAGGCCGGCCATCAGGCCGAGGGCCACGCACCAGAGCACGGTGGGCGCCCTGAGTGACTCGATGAGGATCTCGTCCAGCCACGTGGCGGTGCGGGCGGCCAGCGCCTTGAGCCACCGAAACAGGTAGTGTCGGATGAACAGCAACAAGAGGGCCGTCCCCAGGGCGGTCCCGACCGGGGTCGCCAGATCCAATAGAAACCCGGAAAACCAGTCGAGGGTCAAGGGTCGCATTCTGTGCTACTCCCTCAGCGGGGGTTGACCTGCGCTGGCCCGCGCGTGGACGACGACGACTGCCCGTCTCACTGGACGTCCACGTACGAGTTCTCGGTCCCCCAGACGTTCGGGACCTTGGGCGCGCGGGGATCGTTCCACCACTCCCCCCCGTTCACGAGGAACTTGTACTCGTGACGACCCGGGGGGAGATCCACCTCGATGGTCCAGATCTCGTCACGGCCCCGCTTCATGGGGTGGCCGGTGGCGCTCCAGTTGTTGAAGTCGCCCGCCAAAGCCACCGTCTTGGCTGCCCGATTCTCGAACCGAAATGCTATCCGGGCCATGCGTTCCTCCTTTCCATAACGGCAAGGGGAGCATACCCGACTCCCTCGCGACCCTCGAAGGTTGGAACGGTTCCGTCTCGGGCCCTCGACCGGAAAGCAGGCAGTGACGGCTCCGGCTGTGCCACGACGCCCGCGGCCTCCGTGGAATCCGACGGGGCATTCTGCCGGGCTGGGCCCAGCCGAAATGCGCCCCCGCCCCGGGCCGCGGTCCGGTCCGGTGGGATGGCCGGTGTTCCCTCCGGGCCTGGCGGTCGAGCGTTCAGGCGGCGTGGGCGACCTCGCGCTGCTCCTGGCAGGTCACGCACAGGGTGGCCGTGGGCAGGGCCTGCAGCCGGCGACGGGGGATGCGGCAACCGCATGCCTGGCAGAGGCCGTATCTCCCCTCCCGGACCTGTTCCAGGGCCTCGGCCAACGCCCGGCTCTTGTCCGCCAGGCGCCGCCGCACGACTTCCTCATGTTGTTCAGCCGAGGTCCCCAGCGCCGTCTCGAACACGTTGGTCGACCCGTCGGCCGGCAGATCCGGAATCCCAAACCGGCGATGCGGCTGTCGGCGCAGAGCAGAGATGCGCCGCGTGATCTCACGCTCCTCGCGCCCGAGATCCTTGAGCAGAGAACGATTCGCTAGAGGCATGCTGTCCTCCTTGGGGAAGGTCCCGCCGAATGGAAGCGACGTGGGGCCGTTCATCGGGACCCGCAATGCAGGCACACCGTAGGCCCCGGGCGCACGCCTCGCAGCAGTACACCGAGCCCTTGCGATGCTGCGGGGTCCAGATGGCCCACTCACCGCATCCCGAACACAGGCGGAACTCGCCCGTCTGACTCATGACATCGCTCCTCGGGTGGACGGCGAAGACAGAGCCCGCTTGGCGGATGGGAGCGCTCGCTGCAATACCTGCAGCAGTTCCTCCATCCGGAACGGTTTGAAGATGTACGTGAAGGCGCCCTTTTCCATGGCGTCCACGTAGGTGGCCACGTCGCCGAACGCGGTGATCATGATGATTGGGGTCTCCGGGCAGATCGTTCGGAGCCCGGGCAGGAGATCCAGGCCGCTCAGCCCGGGCATGTTCTTGTCGAGGACGATGGCTGCGAACGATTGGCTACGCAGGCGGATCAGCGCCTCAGCACCATTCGGCACCTGTTCGACGTCGTATCCCTCCTCGCTCAGAACATCTACGAGGAGGGCGCGCATCTCGCCATCATCGTCCACGACGAGGACCCGTACACGGCCATCGGTTTCTCTGCCTACATCAGGCGATTCGATACACATCGCGCAGCCTCTCCTCTTCGCTAAAGCTGATGTGCGGGCGGGGCGAGCAGGTGCACAGGCCCTGTTGACAACCCTCGCAGCAGTACAGCGAGTTGCAGCATGACCTGATCCATTCCAGGATCTTCCCGCACGCCGCACAAAACCAGGGTGGTGTCCGCATGAGGCGTCCTCCAGCTCTCGGTGATATATAGGAGATAGCAAGGTCAATGCCGGAAGGTCAATGGTCCCGGGATGGTGACCTTGAAAGGCTGAAATTATGAGATGTTACGGGTGAAGAGGGGACTGCCAGGGGAGGGCGTCGAGGAAATCCTCCGGTGAAAGCTTGACAAGCTCCGGCACCCTAGACGAGGCTGGGAAGAGCGGGAAGTGTTGAAAAAGATGGAACGAAGTCAGCCTGTCTCGGTTGGTGACACGCTGTCACTCGTTTCGACCTGCTTTTCCCAACGATAGAGGGTGCGCTTGCTGACCCCCAGGATCTCGGCAGCCTTGGCCTTGTCCCCGCCTGCCTCGCGCAGGACCAGCGACACATACTCGGCCGTCAGCTCCTCGAGGGTAGGACGGCGCGCCGCCTGGGCCAGGAGGGCCGCGGGGGCGGGCGTGGCTGAGGCATCCAGCAGGAGGGCCTGTGCAGGGATCTGATCAGCGACCGCTAGCGTCACCGCGCGCTCGACCACGTTCTCCAGCTCTCGGACGTTCCCCGGCCACGGGTGGCGCAGGAGGGCGGCCATGGCCTCGGGAGTGAAGCCTCGGATTGCTTTCCCCGAGGCGGCGGCCGCGCGGCGGAGGAAATGCTCGGCCAGGAGCGGGATGTCCTCGCGCCGCTCGCGCAGCGGCGGGAGCTGGATGGGGATCACGGCCAGGCGGTAATAGAGGTCCTCGCGAAACAACCCCTCCCGGATCCGGGCCAGGAGGTCCTTGTTGGTGGACGCCATCAGACGCAGGTCCACCGGGACCGTCTCGTCGCTCCCTACGGGACGCACGACTCGATCCTCGATGGCGCGAAGGAGCTTGGCCTGAAGTTCCGGTGCCATGTCCCCAATCTCGTCCAAGAAGAGTGTGCCGCCCTCGGACTCTCGAAACAGTCCCCGACGGGCCTTCACGGCGCCAGTGAACGCGCCCTTGACGTGACCGAACAGCTCGCTCTCCAGGAGGCTTGCGGGGATTGCCGCGCAGTTCACCGGGACGAAGGGCCGTTCGGCCCGGGGGCTGTTATAGTGGAGGGCTTTCGCCACCAACTCCTTCCCCGTTCCGCTTTCCCCGGTGATGAGCACATTGGCATCCCCCGGCGCCGCCTGCCCGATAAGCGCGAAGACCGCCTGCATGGCTGGGCTCTTTCCCAGCAGATTCTCGAAGCGGTATCGCCCCTCCAATTCGCGGCGAAGACTGATATTCTCTGCGCGCAAGCGCCTGTCCTCCAGCGCCCTACTAACCAGAAGGCTGATCTCCTCCAGGGGGAAGGGCTTAGTGACATAGTCATAGGCGCCCTGGCGGATCGCCTGGATCGCGGTCTCAATGCTGCCGAAGGCGGTGAACAGGATGACCGGCACCCCCCGCTGGGTCTCCCGGGCGGTGCGCAGGACCTCCATTCCGTCCACATCTGGCAACCGGAGGTCTGTCAGCACGACGTCGAACTCGCCGGAGCGGAGCTGTGCGATCGCCTCGGCCCCCCGGCCGACCCCGAGCACGGCGTACCCCTCGCCCTCGAGGTGCTCGCGCACGAGGGCCAGCATCTCGGGATCATCCTCGACGACCAGAATTCTGGATCGCTTGGCTGGCATAGATCACCACCGGGCTTGGCACGCTGTGCCAGCCCTCAATGAAAAACTGACAACCGACAATGCAAGACCGGTCAGGGCGGGTTCCCGGTTGTCTGTTGTCAGTTGTCCGTTTGAACTTGTGCGTCCCCCTCGGGTGCTACCGCGCCGGTGGGGGACGCGGTGGGCCACCGCAGGAGGACTGTCGTTCCAGCGCCCTCGGCGCTTTGCACCTCGATGGCGGCGCGATGGGCCCGGACGATGTCCTCGACGATCGCCAAGCCCAGGCCGGTTCCGCCACGTTGTTCCTTTGTGGAGAAGAACGGCTCGAAAATCTGTTCGAGCTGATCGCGTGGCATCCCTCGTCCGGTGTCTGACACGACGAGGGTGAGGAAAGGTCCCTCGGGCCGTCCCCGCTCGATGTGGGGTCGGGCATCGGTGGTCTCAGGATCCGCCTGGCTTGCGGCCAGTCCCACGTGCCCGCCAGGGGGGGTCGCATCCAGTGCGTTGGTCACCAGGTTCAGGAGAACCTGTTGCAGGTGGTCAGGATCCGCGAGGAGGGGCGGCAGATCGTCCGAAACCTGTGCCTCCACGGTCACCTGTCGCTGGTGTGCCAGGGGCTCAAGCAGTTCAACGGTCCGGGTGAGGATCGGGCCGACGGCGACGGGGCGGACCGCGGGGCGCCGGGGCCGGGCGTACTCCAGGAGCTGGCGGATGATCCCGCTGATCCGTTCAATCTGCCGCAGGATGGTGACGACGTGCCGCGACAGCGGGTGATCAGGCGGGAGGCTCTTTTGGATGAATTCCGCCCGGCCGGAGACGATGTTTAACGGGGTCCCGACCTCGTGCGCCACCTCGCTGGCCAGCCGTCCCACAGCGGCGAGCTTCTCCGCCTGCTGGACCTGCCGTTCCAGCTCCAGGCGGGCCTGGGCCTCGGCCGCACTCCGCGCCTGAGCTGCCTGAAGGTTCTCAGCCATTCGGTTGAACGCTGACGCGAGCTGGCCAACCTCGTCGCGGCGCCGCAGAGTGAGCCGGCGGCTCAGGTCGCCATGACCAATAGCCAGTGCGGTCTGCACCAGTTGCCCGACGGGCCGGCGAATGCTGATCCGGACGGTCAGCCAGATGACCAGGGCGATGGTGAGGCTCAACAGGCTCAACCGCAGCACTTGCTCCCGCGTGGCATCCTGGAGCTGTCGCCGTACCCGGGTGGCCACGTGAACGACCTCCAGCACACCGATGGTGGCCCCACGACGGCTTTTCAGAGCGAGGATCGCGTAGGCAGCGGGGCGGCTCGGGGCGTCGAGGTATCGGACGATCGTCTGCCCGCTCTTGAGCACCTGCTCCAACTCTGCCTGGGGGACCAGCGTGGTGGCTGCCACATCGGTCATGGCGCTATTGATGTCCTCCAGGGTGCGGTCGAAGATCCGGATGCGGTCCACCGGGTTCGGCTCGCGGGCCATCTCGGTCAACAACTCCTGGATGTCCTGGGGACGTCGGTCCCGCAAAGCATGTTCCACCGTCAACTTGATGGAATTTGCCAGAAGCAAGACCTCCTGTTGGAATTCGTCAATAAGCCGCTGCCGCTCCTGTCGGACACGGATGTAGCCGAAGCCCGCCATGACCACGGCCACGGCGAGGAGCAGCAGTAGCGTCAGCTTGGTCGCGATGCGCATGGACTGAACTCACGCCGAAGGACGGGGAGGAGGCTCCGGCAGCATACGACGAGTCGGAGGTCGCACGGCGTGCATGGCCTCGGGGTCTCGTATGTGCGCCCTCATCCGGGATGGCGAAGAGGGCCACCCCGACGGCCAGCACCGAGGAAAGAATCAGGGCTACCTGTCCCGACGCTCCTCCCCTCGGAGGATCTCTTTTCGATCTACGCTAACACAGGCTTGGAGGACAGGCAAGCAAGACAGGAAGTCCAGCGGAAAGGGTAATCGTACCTGAAGATCTGGCAGGATCTGTCCTCGTGTTCCCGATTGCATTTTCTTGTAGTGGGCAGAGAAGCTAATTGTGGTAAATTGGCAGAGAATGGCCTCGAAGTCACGCGCCCGCCTGGGATCAGGAATTGCTCGCAGTCCTGCTGGTCTCTTCTGGGTGGGCAACCTGTTTGTCGCTAGGGAGAATGGGGATGACACACCAGGAACTACTGGACCAGCTCTGCATCAACACCATCCGGATGCTCGCCGCCGACGCCGTGCAGAAGGCGAAGTCGGGGCATCCCGGAATGCCTATGGGAGCGGCGGCCATGGCCTACATGCTGTGGACCCGCTTCCTGAAGCACAGCCCGGCCAACCCCAAGTGGCCCGATCGGGATCGCTTCGTCCTCTCGGCCGGCCACGGGAGCATGCTGCTGTACGGGTTGCTGCACCTGACCGGCTATGACCTCACGCTCGAGGATATTCAGCGCTTTCGCCAGTGGGAAAGCAAGACACCGGGCCACCCGGAGGTCGGGGTCACCCCCGGGGTGGAGACCACGACCGGCCCCCTGGGCCAGGGGTTTGCCAACGGAGTCGGGATGGCGATTGCCGAGCGCTGGCTGGCGGCCCAGTTCAACCGGCCCGGCCACACCATCGTGGACCATTACACCTACGGTATCG
>CAZXXV010000253.1:1286-6875 GCA_964644725.1 uncultured bacterium | reverse complement strand
CTGAGTTGCGATAAAATCTGGAAGGAGTCGATTTTTCTGGTTGACAACCGGATCGGTTAATGATATCTCTTACATATTACTAATGATATATGAAGTCATATTTAAAAGTATATCAATGTAAAAACAATGAGTTACAAAAAAAAGACCCTGCACAACAAGATATTCGAGATCATGCGCGACCGCATTGTGTACATGGACTCGCCCCCCGGGATGGGGTTGGTGGAAAAGGAACTCTGCGGGGAATTCAAGGTCAGCCGAACCCCTCTGCGAGAGGCGATTCGAAAACTCGAGGAAATGAAGCTCGTCACCGTCATCCCGCGGTTTGGGACGTACGTTTCGTCCATCGACATCGACGAGATACGGTGTGCCTTCGAGGTCAAGATCAAGCTCGAGGGTCTGGCTGGAGAATTGGCAGCCAAGCGCATCACCTCCGACAAGCTTGAGGAAATGAGGAGGCTGATCGGGGATGCGGATCGGATCCTCCAGGACGGCGCCCACCGGGGCCTCATCGGCTTGGATGCGCGCTTCCACGAGATCATCTACCTGGCCACGCAAAACACCATCCTCCAGGAGTTCCTGGAGAACCTCCACAGCCGGTGCGCGCGCCTATGGGGTTCATCGCTGAGCGGGGTCATCTCGAACAAAGAGGTCATCGATCAGCTCCGGGGAATCCAGTTGGCCCTCGATGAGAGGGATACCAGAAGGGTCGGGCAGCTCATGGAGGCCCACGTCCAATACTTCATCGACAGAATCAAGATGCAGCTCCTGTGACCCGTGGAGCTCATTCCAAACATTTGGAGGGCATGTTGGTCCGGCAGGCTACGGTGCGCCTGACCGCAGAAGCCAGGGCCGTACTCATGAAGTCATGAAGGCAATATCCAGCATGGAAGACGCTGCGGAAAGAGGCAACCGACAGGCGTTTTTAGTGGCTGACGATTGTTTTCACGATAAACTATATGCTGCGGCAGGGAACGGGCGAGCTAAGCAGATTCTGTCTTCCATAAATGCCCAGTGGCGCTGGATCCGGGTGGGGCTCATCGCCTTTCAAGGACGCATGGGCCAGGCTGCCCAGGAGCATCGGGCAATTCTAGACCGCGTGTTGGCGGGAGGTGCGGAGGGCGCGCTGAAGCAACGTCGGAAAATATTTCTCGCGTGAAGCGATACCTTCTCAATCTTCTGAACAACCTCGCACTCCCCTTTGCTGCGACCTTGGACCGACGCTGAGGCTGCGCACATTTTCTGTTTGCTTGAAACGACCACACTCAGCAGGAGTCGCCGTCGGAGTCGGAGGGATCAGAGAAGGGATTCTCAGAGAGGAGGAATGATGACAATGCCTGGAATGAGCAAACGTGAACGAATCCAAGCGGCCCTTGCAGGCAAACCGGTCGACCGCCCGCCCGTTGCTTTTTGGAGGCATTGGCCCATTGATGACCAAGACGCCGAAGCCTTGGCCCGAGCCACCTTCGACTTCCAGCGAAGATACGATTGGGACTTCATGAAGGTGACCCCTTCGCACACTTACTGTATCGAAGACTATGGAGCGAAACATGTATACCGAGGCAAACCCATTGGTGACCGAGATCACTTGGAGCGCGTGATAAAACGCATCGAAGATTGGGATCGGATTGAGCCGGTAGATGTGCATAAGGGGGCCTATGCCCGACAGCTGCGCTGCCTCCGCATGGTGCTGGAGGGACGTGACCCCAATACCCCGGTCATCCAGACGATCTTCAACCCCATCGGAATGGCCCGCTACCTGGCCGATGAAGTCTACGTGGTCCACCTGCGCCGTGATCCGACGCGGGTAGAGCGCGCCCTGGCCGCACTCACAGAGACGTGTGCCGCCTTTGCCCGGGCGGCGATTGCCGAGGGTGCTGACGGCATATTCCTCTCCACCGCAGCCGCCAGCTACGAGGTAATGAGCGAGGGTGAGTATCGCAGGTTTGGACGTCCCGGCGATCTTGCGGTCCTGAAGGCTGCCGGCGGCGGCTGGCTCAACATCCTGCACCTTCACGGGCAACATCCCATGTTCAGACACGTGACGGACTATCCCGTGCACGTCATCAACTGGCACGATCGCGCAGCCGGACCCAGTCTGGCTGAGGCCGCCAAGTTGTTCCCTGGAGCCTTGGCATGTGGAGTCGAACAGTTCACCCTGCTCCACTTCGGGACCCCGGCCGAGGTGGAAGCGCAGGTGCACGACGCCGTTGCGCAGATGGGGGGGCGCCGACTGATCGTTGCCGCCGGATGCACGTATCCTTTGACCGTTCCCGAGGGGAATCTTCTGGCCGCACGACAGGCCGTTGAGAAAGCGAGCACCAAGTAATTCCTGGGCTCGTGGGCCTCGGCGGGAACCGAGACCCCGCAGCTCGACCATGCAAGGTGGGGTAAGCTCAGAAGGCACCCCCGTTCTTTCGGATCACCAGACCAGTGGGCTAGAGGAACGGCCCTCCAACCTGACCACGTCACCAGGCTGGGTCCTACAGGGACGGTCGATCGCCTGGTGACCGCCTCACGAGGAAGGTGCGTATGAGTGGTGCGTTCCTGCTGCAACGGGCGCTGCACTCTGCCATTGTGCTCTTCGGAACGCTGACGCTGGTCTTCTTCCTGGTGCGATTCGTGCCCGCCGATCCCGTGCGCATCATGGCCGGGCCCGACGCCTCCCTCAAAGAGATTCAAGCCACCCGCGTCGCGCTCGGCTTCGACAAGCCGATTTACGTCCAGTATGCCATCTACTTAAGAAACGTGGCGAAGGGTGATCTGGGCCGGTCGTTGCGGCACCACCGCCCGGCCGCCGTCCTTGTGATGGAGCGCTTTCCCGCAACCCTCCAGTTGGCCCTGGCCAGCATGCTGCTCGCAGTGGGCGTGGCGATCCCGGCTGGGATTTTCGCGGCCGTCAAGCGGGGCACACTCTACGATACCGTGACAGTGGCGAGTTCGCTCTTGGGCCAGTCCGTGCCCACCTTCTGGCTCGGGATCGTGCTGATCATGGTTTTCGCGGTGCGCCTGCGGTGGCTGCCGACGTCCGGCTACGGGGGCTGGCAGCACATGCTCTTGCCGACCATTACCCTGGGCCTCTACATGATGGCCCTGATCACGCGCATGAACCGGTCCTCCATGCTGGAGGTCCTGGGCGCCGACTACCTGCGCACGGCCCGAGCCAAGGGGCTGTGGGAGCGAGTGGTCCTTCTGCGCCACGCCTTGCGCAACGCCCTAATCCCAGTTGTGACGGTCATCGGCCTGCAGACAGGCACGCTCTTGGGAGGAGCGGTCATCACTGAAACCGTCTTTGCCTGGCCAGGGATCGGATCTCTGGCGGTCGACTCCATTACCACCCTGGACTACCCGGTGGTGCAGGCGGTGGTGATCCTGTCCGGGGGAGTGTTCGTGGTGATCAACTTCTTGCTGGACGTCGTGTACGTGTGGCTGGATCCGCGCATCAAGTACGCTTGAGGTGGCACCGCTCGACAGAACACATGCAGACGACGAATTCTCTGGTTGAGGCCCCCAAGGGGTACGCGGAACGATTCGCCCTCCCGAAATGGCTTCAGGCGAGGCGGTTGCACCACTACGGCAAGTTGGTTTTCGGGACCTCCCTTGTCCTCGCCGTTGTGTTGATGGCGCTCTTTGCCCCAGTCCTGAGCAAACATGATCCCAACCGCGTGAATCTGATCGCCCGGCTCACGCCACCGACCTGGGAGGCCGAGGGGAGCGCTAAGTACCTTCTTGGCACCGACCAGCTCGGCAGAGATCTCCTCACGCGAATCATGTTCGGAGCCCGCATCTCTCTCGTGGTGGGTGTCCTGTCGGTCTTGACCTCTGGCGCCCTGGGGACCCTACTTGGGCTCCTGGCAGGCTACCATGGTGGCCGCCCCGACAGCGTCATCATGCGCCTAACCGATATCCAGATGGCCCTTCCGTTCATCCTCCTCGCACTACTGATAGTGGCCCTCCTCGGTCCCAGCCTGACCAATGTGGTGATCGTGTTCACCGTCACCGCTTGGTACGTCTATACCAGGGTGGCGAGGGCCTCCACCCTCTCGATCCGCGAGAACCAATACGTGGAGGCGGCCAGGGCGCTGGGTGCCACGGACCTGAGGATCTTGTGCCGCCACGTCTTGCCGTTTCTGATCAGCCCGCTCGTGGTGACCGCCTCCTTTGAGGCGGCCAGGATCATCACCACCGAGGCCGCCTTGGGATTTCTGGGATTGGGCGTCCCTCCACCCCATGCCTCCTGGGGAAACATGCTGAGCGACGGGCGCGAGTACATTCAGGACGCGTGGTGGATATCAACCTTTCCTGGGCTGGCTCTCCTGGTCACGGTGCTGGGGATTAACCTCCTTGGGGATGCGCTGCGTGACATTCTGGATCCCCGATTGAACATATAGATAGCCTGAGGCGCACCCTCCTGAGGGCTTCCCTCCCGGCACACCGCATGGAGGAGACCTATGACGAGCCGACAACAGCGAATCGAGGCAACCCTGGCTGGCCGGATCGCCGACCGGCCCCCCGTGTCCTTCTGGCGACACTGGCCCGGCGATGACCAGACGGCCGAGACGCACGCCGCCGTGACCCTGGCCTATCAGCGGGAGTTCGACTGGGACTTCATCAAGGTGACGACCTGCGGGACGGTCTTCCATCTGGAAGATTGGGGCGTCAAGACCCAGGTCGCCAGTACTGCCGGCGGGAATAGAGAGATTGCCTTCAACCCATTGAAGGGCCCGGCCGACTGGGCAGCCTTGAGACCTCTGGATGTCACCCAAGGGACCCACGGCGAGCATCTCCGGTGCCTGCACCTGATCCAACGCGAGGTGGGGGAGGAGATTCCGTTCCTCTTCAGCGTCTTCTCGCCTTCCACTATCGCCGAGCGGTTGGTCGGCCCGGGTGAATTGGCCTTCCAGGCGAGGCGCAACCCGCGGCCCTTGCGCACGATGTTGGAGGTCCTGACCGAAACCATGGTGGCCTTCGTCCGCGAGGGAATGCGCACGGGGAGCGCCGGTATCTTCTACGCCACGGCCACCGCGACCTACCGGACCTGGAGCGAGGCAGAGTACAGGGAATTCGGGCGGGAGTATGACCTGGCCGTGTTGCGCGAAGCCGTCGCCTGCGGCGGCTGGTTTAACATCCTGCACCTCCATGGGGCGGAGCCGATGTTCGACCTGGCATTGGACTTTCCCGTGCAGGCGATCAACTGGGATGACAGGGTTACGCCTCCCACCCTTGCGGAGGCCCGCTCCTGGTTCTCGGGCACCCTCCTCGGTGGGCTCAACCAGAATGGCACGCTCCTCCGGGGGACCCCGACCGATGTGGAAGCGGAGGCCCGCGACGCCTTCGCCCAGGCGGGTGGCAAGGGATTCATCCTAAGCGCCGGCTGCAGCATCGCAGCCACCATTCCCAAGCGAAACCTGCACGCCGCGCGGCGGGCGGTGGAGAGGCTGGGCTCCTAACGCAGACACCTCGTATCCTTGATTCGGTGATCAACGGCCATGGGGCGAGTGCGGTACATGCACCCACACAGGAGAGCAGGCGAATGAAAGCACGCAATCACCGCGAATCCAAAATCACGAGACGCGAGTTCCTTCGCACCGC
>CAZXXV010000253.1:0-1186 GCA_964644725.1 uncultured bacterium | reverse complement strand
TGGATGCTCGCATCCAGCAGCCGGCGCCCTCCAAGAGCCAGATCATGCACGTCCTCGACCCCCTGATCTGGCCGGACAACGACGGCAAACCAGTCGGGGTCCTGGTTTCCTCCTGGCAGCCGTCCACCAATCCGCCCGGTTGGCGGTTCAAGCTGCGGCCGGGCATCAAGTTCACCAACGGCGAGCCGATGGATGCAAAGGCAGTGAGGTATTTCTTCGAAAGCATTCTCAGCGAGGAGAACAAGAGCTGGGTCCATCCGGACCCCCGGACGCGGCTGCGCAGGATCAAGGAGGTCCGAATCGAGGATGACTTGACCGCGGTCTTGGTCACCGATCCGTTCTACCGGGCCCTCCCAATTGACACCTACCAGTTCCCCTTAGTGCCCCCGAAGTACGGAGCCGAGAAGGGCAAGGAGTTCGGGGTGGCGCCCATAGGAACGGGCCACTACAAGTTCGTTGAGTACCGCTCGAAGAGCCACCTCCGTCTGGAGGCGAACCCAGACTACCAGGGCCACTGGGAGGGGAAAGCGAAGAACACCAGCGTGACCTTCCGGTACCTTGCGGAGAACGCCACTCGGGTGGCGGCCCTGGAGGCGGGGGAAGTCCACCTGATCGACAACCTGCCGCCGGATGCGGTGGAACGACTGAAGCGGAATCCCAACCTCGATGTCCTGGTGTCCCCGACAACCCGGCTGAACGGCATGACGGTTCACTGTGCTCGCCCCCCCTTCAACAACCTCAAGGCCCGGCTGGCGGCGGCCCACGCCATTGATAGAGAAGCCCTCGTGAAGAAGATCATGGGGGGGATGACCCAGGTGGCTAACCAGCCCTTCCCGCCGGGCACCCTCGGGGTCCGCGGCGAGACGTTCAAGCCCTATGAGTACGATCCGACCAAGGCCAAGCAGTACTTCCGCGAGGCGGGTCTCACCTCCGGGACGAAGGTCAAGGTCGGCGGGCCGGTGGGGCGCTACATCAACGACAAGCAGGTGGTCACGGCGGTCGCCGGGATGCTCGCCGAGATCGGCTTCGACCCGCAGATCGAACAACTCGAGTTCGGGACGTACTGGCCGAAGGTGACGGCAGGTGAATACGACCTGTTCTACGTGGGCTGGTCCACCTTCGGGTACGACCCAGTGGATTTCCAGCAGGTGTACACAGGTTGGTCGGCCGATAACGGCGGCGCGTC
>CAZXXV010000252.1:0-6911 GCA_964644725.1 uncultured bacterium | reverse complement strand
TGGCCGCGCCCTTCAGCGTCTCGAAGACGCCGATGCCCTTGGGGGCGCAGGCCTCGAACCAGGGCAGATTGCGCGGGTTCAGCGCGGCCTGAAGCTCCTCGATCGGCACGACATTCGGTAGGTCCCGCTTGTTGTACTGCAGAATGAAGGGCAGCGTCTCCAGCTTCAGGTTCTGCTCCGCCAGGTTGGCCTCCAGGTTCTCCACGCTCTCGATGTTTGACTCCATCCGCTCGATCTGGGAGTCGGCCACGAAGATCACGCCATCCGCTCCCCGGAGGATCAGCTTCCGGCTGGCGTCGTAAAAGACCTGCCCCGGCACGGTGTACAGATGAAAGCGCGTCTTGAAACCGCGGATGCTGCCCAGGTCCAGCGGCAGGAAGTCGAAGAACAGGGTCCGCTCCGTCTCCGTCGCCAGGGAGATCAGCTTGCCCCTTGTGCCGGGCTCGACCTTGGTGTAGATGTACTGCAAGTTCGTCGTCTTCCCGCAGAGTCCCGGGCCGTAATAGACCAGCTTGCAGTTGATCTCCCGCGCCGCGTAGTTGATGAAGGACACGCCGCCGCCTCAGCCCTTGAACAGGTTGTCGATGTCGTCGTCGGTGATCTGGGCGAACTGCGCCTGGAACGCCGCCCGGCCCTGGCCGGCCTCCCGCTGGGTGCGCTCGGCCATCTCGGTAAACACCTGGCCGATGTCCTCGGCGGCCCGCTTGACCCGGAGGCGCACCAGCCCCAAGGACGATCGGCGATCGAAGAGGACGACCAGAATCCCGCGTTGGCCGACCAGCGAGATGTGCAGGTGGTCCTTCTCCCCCTCGTGGAAGAGGACGCTGAACTCCTTCTCCCCCAGCAGCTGGGCCAGGCCGCCGGTGGCGGCGATGTTGCCGGCCGTCAGGGAGGCTAGCGAGGTGGTATCGATGCTGGCCGTCTCGCCGGCCGACGCGATGAGCTGCCCGGCCTTGGCGATGAGGAAGACCGCCCGGCTCTTGGAGTCTTCGCAGAGCCGCTGCAACACGGCCGCCAGCCGCCGCGCATCCTCCTCATACAGCGTCAGGTCCGTCCCGATCATCCGTGGCAGCTCCACGCATTACGTGATTTCACGCCGCCCCTCCAGGGCCCGGGCCAATGTGACCTCGTCCGCGTACTCCAGATCCCCGCCCATGGGCAACCCTCGGGCGATGCGCGTCACCTTCACCGCAAACGGCTTCAGCAGCCGCAGCAGGTAGAAGGCCGTGGCCTCACCCTCGACGTTGGGGTTCGTGGCCAGGATCACCTCCCGCACCCCGCCGACCTCGAGGCGCGCCACCAGCTCTTTCCCGCGGATCTGGTCCGGGCCTCGGCCCTCCAGGGGCGAGAGCGACCCTCCGAGGACGTGGTACAGCCCGCGATACTCGCGCGACTTCTCGATCGCCAGGAGGTCGTTGACCTCCTCCACCACGCAGAGGAGCTGGCTGTCCCGGCGGGGGTCCTGGCACACCCCGCACAGTTCCTCCTCGGCGATGTTGAAACACCGCGCACAAGACCGCGTCCGGTCCTTGAGGGCGACGACGGCCTCCGCTAACGCGGCGGCCTGCTCGCGCGGCACCTTCAGCAGGTGGAAGGCCAGGCGTTGGGCCGTCTTGGGGCCGATGCCGGGCAGGCGCACCAGCTCTTCGATCAACGCCGCTAGCGCGGCAGGCGTCGCTGACACGGGCGCGCCGCCTCCTCGGCCCCTAGAGGAGCCCCGGGGGCAGACCCAGCCCCCCGGCCAATCGGGAGACCTCCTGGGTCAGCAGTTCCCGGGCCTTCCGCAACGCGTCGTTCGCCGCGGCCGTCACCAGATCCTGAAGCATCTCGAGGTCCTCGGCTCGGGCGACCTCCGGATCGATCGTCACCGACAGGATTTCCCCCTTCCCGTTGGCCACCACGGTCACCATGCCTCCGCCGGCGCTTCCCTCCACGGTCTTGAGCGCCGCCTCGGCCTGGATGCGCTCCATCTCGGCCTTCATCTTCTGGGCCTGCTTCATGATGTCGCCGATCCCCGGCATGTATCCTCCTTAGGGAGACACCCCGCGCACGACAGCACCGCCGAATAGGCTCAGCGCCTCACGCACCAGCGCATGATCCCGGTCGCGCGGTGGGGTGGCGACCGCGCGGCGGGTCTCTACCGGATCGAGTCGCAGCGCCTGGGGCACCGGGGGGGCCGCGAAGCGGTAATCGATCCGCAGCCGGCGGCCAAAGGCCTCGGTGGCGGCGTCAGCGATCAGCTTCCGCGTGTCGGGATCCTCGAGCGTGTCCCGCACGAACGCGTTGCCATTCTTTACCTCAAGGGTCAGCGTGTCGGCCGTGAGACCGGTGGGCTCCACTTCCGTCAGGACCGAGGCCAGCCGCTTGCGTGCTCGCAGCCGTCCGACGGCGGAGGCCCAGCCAACGGTGGCGTCCAGGGCACCGCTTGAGGCCGCAGCCTCCTGGGAGGGCCGAACCAGTGGCGTCGGGGGTGGGGTCCCCGGGCCCTGCGCGGGCCGGGCGGGACGCTCGGCTCCTACCGCACGGCCGCCGAACAACGGAAGCTCTCCCGCGGTCGCCGGCACCATCGGCCCCCCGGGCAACCGGCCCTCCAGGGCGACGAGCCGGCCCAGGATCTCCCCCAGTCCCTGCAGGTGCCGGATCTCCGTCAGGCGGATCAGCGCCATCTCGAGGAGAAAGCGCGGCTGGGGGGCGCGCCGCATCTCCCCCTCCACCTGCTGGAGCGTCTTGATCATCAACTCCAGTTCCGGCAGCGTGGCCCGCTCTGCCTGCGGACGGGCCACCTCCGCGCTGACCCGCGCGCCCTCCAAGAGCGCGCCCGGCTCGGGACACAGCTTCAGGATCAGGAGATCCCGGAGATGGGCAGCGAGCTCCAGCGCAAACTGCCGGAGGTCCTGGCCGTGAGTCGCCAGCCGATCCACCAGCCCGAGCGCCCGCGCCGCATCCCGCACCAGGATGGCCTCGGCCGCCTCGGCCAGGACATCGGCCTTCACCAGGCCCAAGAGGTCGGCGACGCGGTCTGCCTCCAGTCGATTCCCGAGGCTGGCGATGGCCTGGTCCAGCAGGCTCTGCGCGTCCCGCAGGCCCCCGCTGGCCGCCCGGGCCAGGAGGACCAGGGTCTCGTCCTCGGCCATTACCCCCTCCGCCCGCACGATCTCGCGCAACCGCCCGACGATCTCCCGCGCGCCCAGCAGGCGGAAGTCGTGGCGCTGGCACCGGGAATGAATCGTGGCCGGGATCCGGTGGGGTTCGGTGGTCGCCAGGATGAAGACGACGCGCGGCGGCGGCTCCTCCAGCGTCTTCAGCAGCGCATTGAAGGAGCTGGTGGAGAGCATGTGGGCTTCGTCGATGATGTAGACCTTGTGGCGGCCCCGCGTCGGCACGTACTGCACCGTCTCCAAGAGGTCCCGGGTCTTCTCCACCTGGGTGTTGGAGGCCGCGTCCACCTCGAGGCAGTCCATTGAGCGACCGGCAGCGATCTCCTCGCATGCCCCGCAGGTCCCGCACGGCGTGGGGGTGGGCCCCCGGTCGCAGTTGAGGGCCTTGGCCAGGATGCGGGCGGTGGTCGTCTTGCCCACGCCGCGCGGCCCAGCGAAGAGCAGGGCGTGCGCCACGCGATTCGTCGCGATCGCGTTCTTCAGGGTCTCAATGACATTCCGCTGGCCCACCACTTCGTCGAAGGTCTGCGGTCGCCAGCGACGGGCAATGACCTGGTACGACATCGCTCCTCTGGCGGGCGGGGCCTGCGGGCTGGCCGCTTCACGTCGGGCGCCCCCGCCCCCTCATCCGATCCCACGGGACAACGATGTGCGAGCGCCGGAGGGCTCACACCACTCCGACCGGGTGACCTTGCGGCACGGGCCGCTCGCCGCTTACCGTTGCTTCCTTCCGGACCTGGCGGGGTTCACGGGGCTACCCTGCGCGAGACCCGATCATCACCGCGGCGTGAACCATCCGGCGCCCACTCGACTAGCCGGCCGCGCGACGCTGGGAGCCAGCCGTCCCAGGACCTGCCCGACGCTCCGGGGGAAGCTGGCGGAGAGGCCGGGATTCGAACCCGGGGTGGAGTTTCCCCCACACACGCTCTCCAGGCGTGCTCCTTCAGCCACTCGGACACCTCTCCGCACACCCGGAGTCCATCAGTCCCTGCGTCGGCCTGGCGCCTCACCGGCTCGAGTGTGATTCTCCTTGTTGGGGTTCCTGCCCGCCGAGAGAATACCTCCTGAGGCGGCTGGCAGGCGTGGCGGAGAGGGTGGGATTCGAACCCACGTGGGAGTTGCCCCCCAACCCGCTTTCGAGGCGGGCCCGTTACGACCGCTTCGGTACCTCTCCGCGCTGCTGAACCAATGTAAAACTGACAACCGACAACTGAAAACCGGCCATCTCAATTGATCCGTTGTCAGTTGTCGGTTTTCCATTTTGACTTCCGCCAGGCGCCTAGCCGGCGGGGACACCCTCCACCAGGGTGATCCGGTACGTCGGGTGCTCCAACGGCTGCATCTCCGGGAACTTACTGAACAGCCAGCCCTTGAAGGTTTCCTTCCCGCCCTCTGACACTGTGACCATGACCGCGGGATTGGTCGGGTTGTTTGATGCCGACGTGACTTCGCTGCCGCTCACCTGCAGGGCGGGCAGGAAGTCGCCGACGCGAACGCGCAGCTTGCTACCCGGGATGTCGAACTGGCCCCCGAGCTTCACCGTGAAGACCTGGGGGGGCTTGCCGCCGCCTTTCTCCTCCACTCGCAGCTTGACGGCCTGCCATTTCCCTTTGATCTCTTCCGGGACGCGTATGGACCGACTGCTCCCGCCTACCTGGGGATGCCCGGCCGGTGCGGACGGGCCGGCGCTCGCCTGTGCGCCCCCCGCTTGCCCGCCGATGGGGGGATGATCCGGCGGGAGCACAGCCTGGCCCGGACCGGCTTGGCCTCCCGGCGCGGCTTGAGGCGCGGGCGGCTGGACGGGCGGAGGTGGTTGGTCGAAGACGGCAAAGTAGATGGCCACCACCGCGAGGGGGACCGCAACCGCCACGCCGAACAGGATCAGCTTTCGTGTGCCCGGACTGGCTTCCATCGTGGTGTAGCTATCACCCCATCCCGCAATACCATGAAGAGGGGTTGCGGGCATCTCTTGCAGGGACGCCCCCTCCGGCCCGGGGCCTCCGGCCGGCAGTCCGGGGCGTCGGCGTGCAATGGCGGAGAGGCCGGGATTCGAACCCGGGGGCCAGTTTTACCCGACCAACCGCTTAGCAGGCGGTTGCCTTCGGCCGCTCGGCCACCTCTCCACTCTTGGCGATACCCGACAGGGATAGCCGACAGCGGTACGGGAGGAGCCGTCAGCGTCCCTGTCCCTGTCGGACTTCGCTGTCGCCACGTCGGTGTGGCGGAGGGGGTAGGATTTGAACCCACGGACCTTTCGGTCTTCCCGTTTCAAGCGGGACGCCTTCAACCACTCGGCCACCCCTCCAGGCCTAGGTTCGCCGACAGCGAGGAATTCCTCCGACCGCCCGGCCGTCTCTGGCGTTCTCGCGCGCGACCACGCTCTCTCGGCCTGCCTCCACCCCGTCGGCGAGGCCCACATAATAGAAAACCCTGCGGACAAAGGGAAGCAGAAACGTGGATGGCTAGGGTTTGCCGATCCGCTCCAGCCCATCCATGTACGGGCGGAGAGCCTCCGGGATGCAGACGCTGCCATCCGCCTCCTGAAAGTTCTCCAGGATGGCGAGCCAGGTGCGCCCGACGGCCACCCCCGACCCGTTCAGCGTGTGCGCGTACTCCACGGGTGCCTTAGGGGCTGGGCGATACCGGATATTGGCCCGACGGGCCTGGAAGGCCTCGCAATTGCTGACGGACGAGATCTCCCGGTATGCGGACTGGCTGGGCAGCCAGACCTCGATGTCGTACGTCTTGGCGGCGGCGAATCCCAGGTCCCCGGTGCAGAGGGTCACGATCCGGTGCGGCAGGCCGAGGCGCTGCAACACCGCCTCGGCGTCGCGGGTCATCTGCTCCAGGGCCTCGTAGGATTTCCCGGCCTCGGTGAACTTCACCAGTTCCACCTTGTTGAACTGGTGCTGCCGGATGAGTCCCCGGGTATCCTTGCCGTAGGATCCCGCCTCACGGCGGAAGCAGGGCGTGAACGCCACATAGGAAAGCGGCAGGGTCCCGGGCGGCAGGACCTCCTCCCGATGCAGGTTGGTGACCGGGACCTCCGCGGTCGGGATCATGTAGAGGGACTCGTCCTTGGTCTTGAACAGCTCTTCGGCGAACTTGGGGAGTTGCCCCGTTCCAGTCATGGCCGCCGCATTCACCAGGAGCGGCGGATACACCTCCGCGTACCCGTGCTCTTTGGTGTGGAGGTCCAGCATGAAGTTGATGAGGGCGCGCTCGAGCCTGGCGCCCAGCCCGATCAGGACGGCGAAGCGGGCCTGGGCCATCCGCGCGGCGCGCTCGAAGTCCAGCAGGCCCAGGGCCTCCCCGATCTCCCAGTGGGGCCGGGCCGGAAAGTCGAAGCGGCGCGGTTCCCCCCAGCGTCGGACCTCTGGGTTGTCCGCGCTGTCCCGACCGACGGGGACCGACTCGTGGGGCAGATTGGGAACGATCAGGAGGACCGCCTCGATCCGCTCCTCGCAGCCGTGCACCTCCTCGTCCAGCGCCTTGATCCGATCCCCCAGTTGCCGCGTCTCGGCGATGAGCGCGCTGGCGTCCTGCCCCTGCCGCTTGCACCGGCCCACCTCTTCCGAGAGCGTGTTGCGGCGATGCTTGAGCTGCTCGACCTCGGAGAGCAGCCGCCGGCGGGCTGAATCGGCCTCCAGGAACTCTCGCAGGTCGAGGGACACGCCCCGGTTGCACAGGCGATCCTGGACCGTCTGGAAATTCTCCCGAACGAACCTCGCGTCCAGCACCGCCAACCCCGTC
>CAZXXV010000251.1:0-6915 GCA_964644725.1 uncultured bacterium | reverse complement strand
TCATGGGTGCCCAGGTCTTCCGCGACTTCCAGAAGATCTACCCGGTGATCACGCGAGGCAAGGGGGTCTTTCTCTACGACCAGGCGGGGCGTGAGTACCTCGACGCCGTCGGGGGGATCGCCGTGGTGAACGTGGGGCACGCCGTCCCCGAGATCATCGCGGCCATGACCGAGCAGGCCCAGCGGGTGGCCTTCGTCCACGGCGGATCCTTCGCCAACGAGGCGGCCGTGGCGCTCTGCGAAGAGCTGGCCACCTGGACGCCTGCCGGGCTTCGCCACGTCCTTTTGCTCTCGGGAGGATCCGAGGCGACCGAGACGGCCATGAAGCTGGCGCGCCAGTACCACCTGGAGCGCGGACGGGCCACCAAGTACCGCGTGATCTCCCGGTGGATCGGCTATCACGGCAACACCATCGGCGCCCTGTCCATGTCGGGCCGGACCGCCTGGCGCGGCGAGTTCGTCCCCTACCTGCAGCACTTCCCCAAGATCCATCCCCCCTACTGCTACCGGTGCCCGTACGGCAAGACCTACCCGAGCTGCCAGATGGCGTGCGCCGACGACCTGGAGCGGGTGATCACGCTGGAGGGGCCGGACAGCATCGCCGCCTTCATCGCCGAGCCGGTGATCGGGACCTCGGCGACGGGCGTCACGCCGCCCCCCGAGTACTATCCCCGGATCCGGCAGATCTGCGACAAGTACGATGTCCTGTTCATCGCCGATGAGGTGATCACGGGCGTCGGGCGCACTGGGAAGAACTTCGGGATCGAGCACTGGGGGGTCATCCCCGACATGATCACGACTGCCAAGGCCCTGAGCAGCGGCTATTCGCCCCTGGCGGCCGTGATCCTGCATGACAAGGTGTACGATGCTATGGCCAAGGGCTCGGCCCGGACCACTCAGGGCTTCACCTACTCGGGTCATCCCCTGAGCGCGGCCGTGGGGCTGGCGGTACTCCGCTATCTCAAGGCGCACAATTTGGTGGCCAATGCCGCGCGGATCGGGCGCCTGCTCCTGGAGCGGCTCACGACCCTGAAGAAATACCCCATCGTAGGCGACGCGCGCGGGACCGGCCTGATCTTGGGCGTGGAGTTCGTCGCCGACCAGGCCACCAAGCGGCCGTTCCCGCCCAGCGCCGGGGTCACGCGGCGGATCGTAGAGGCCATGCTGGGGGAAGGGGTGGTGGTGGTGCCCGGGATGAGCGGCATGATCGACGGCGTGGCCGGGGATCACATTCAGATCAGCCCGCCCTACATCTTCACTGAGGCCAACGTGGAGCAGCTCGTGGCGACCCTGGAGAAGGCCATCCAGCGGGTGATGCGGGAAGTCGGCACGGCCCGGGGGTAGGGGTGACCGCGCCCAGAGATCCGTGAGGCGAGAGAGGGTGACCTAATGACGAAATGGAGGTGGTGCTCATGATACCCCAAAGTGACGCGCGCTTCGCCACCGAGGAGGCCCTGCGCCACATCATGCTCGATTACATGCAGATGACGGAGTTCGTGAAGGAGCCGTTCATCGTGGCGCGGGCCGACGGCATCCGCTTCTGGGACGTCCACGGCAAGGAGTACCTGGACGGGTTGGCGGGGGTGTACGTCGTGAATGTCGGCTACGGGAACCCCCGGATGCTGGAGGCGGTGCGCCGGCAACTGGAAACCCTGCCCTTCAACCCCCCCATGCACGGGACGAATCCCCGGGCCGTCGAACTGGCTAACCTCCTGGCCGAGGTGGCCCCGGGTGACCTCAGCACCGCCCGCCTGGTGGACAGTGGCTCCGAGGCCACCGAGGCGGCCTTCAAGATGGCCCGGCAGTACCACCGGCAGACGGGCAACCCCGGGAAGTACAAGATCCTCTCCCGGTATCTCTCCTACCACGGGGCCACCGGAAGCGCCATGAGTGCCGGGGGCGTGGGCTACCGCAAGACCTTGTACGAGCCGGCCGCCGTCGGCTTCCTCCACGCCTACCCCCCGTACTGCTACCGCTGTCCCTATGAGAAGACCTATCCGAGCTGCGAGGTGTTCTGCGCCCGGACGATCCGGACCATGATCGAGTGGGAGGACCCGCGTTCCATCGCGGCGATCATCGTGGAGCCGATCAGCAACACGGGCGGGATCATCACCCCGCCCATGGAATACCTGAAGATCCTCCGGCAGCTCTGCGACGAGTTCAACATCCTCCTCATCTTCGACGAGATCATCACCGGTTTCGGGCGGACCGGGGCCCTCTTCGCCGCCAACACCTTCGACGTGGTCCCGGACATCCTCTGCTGCGGCAAGGGGATGAGCAGCGGCTACGCCCCACTCGCGGCCGCCCTGGTGCGCGAGCATGTCGCTAATGCCTTCTGGGGGGCGCCCGGGACCGAGTTCGCCCACGGCCACACCTATGCGGGGAATCCGGTCTCCAGCGCGGCTGGCCTGGCCAGTGTCCGGGAGATCCTGGAGCGGCGGCTCCCCGAAAACGCCAAGCGGGTGGGGGCGCACCTCGTGAAGCGCCTGGAGGGCCTGCGCTCCTTCGGGATCATCGGCGATATCCGGGGCAAGGGGCTCCTCATCGGGGTGGAGTTCGTGAAAGACCCCTGCACCAAGGAGCAGTTCCCGAAGGGGGTCAACATCGGCCTCCGTATCGGCAAGCAGGCCCTGCGCAACGGCCTCCTGCTCCGCTTCGACCCCCACTGGCTCGCCTTCGGGCCCCCGCTCATCGTGACGGAGCAGGACATCGACCAGATGGTGGCCATCCTGGAGCAGAGCATCCGGGAAGTGCTGCGGGAACTATAGCTCCTTTTCAACGGATCGAGGGTCTGCTTGACAAGGAGGAAATTGATGCCGGTCAATCGAGAACGTGCTCTGGCCGTCATGCGGGAACACCATCTCGACGCCATCATCACGATGACGCCGGAGAACATGACCTACCTGACGGATTTCCCCATGCTGCACGGGTGCTTGGCCGAGACGAAGGTCTACGTGGTCTTCCCGGCCGCAGCGGATCAGAAGCCGAGCATGGTGATCCCGCGGAACTCGGTGGACATGCTGACGTCGTCCTCTGCGACGGTGGACGACATCTGGCTTCACGGGAACTTCTTCCTGTTCGAGTCCGAGGGCATGGACCCGAAGACCTTGACCGAGGACGAGCGACGCCTGCACGCGGCGCTCCGCAGTCCGCACACTCCCTCCGATCTGGACGCGTTGCGGGCCTGCCTCAAGGCCAAAGGTTTGGAGGCCGCGCGCATCGGTTTCGACGAGAAGTCGCTCCAGAGTCCGGAGGTCTTCGACCAGATCGAGGGCTTGCTTCCCAGGGCCAAGGTGGTGCCCGCCTACAAGATCCTGCGGAAGATCCGGATGGTGAAGACAGCGGAGGAATTGCGGCGGATGCGCGTGGCGGCCGCAGCCAACCAGGCGGGCGCGGCGGCGGTGTTCGATGCGGCCAAGGTCGGCGTACGGGAGCTGGACATGGCGGTCGCGTACTACGAGGCGATCCGGAAGGCTGGAGCTTTACCGCACCACCTATGCATCAACTGCGGGAGGCGGGCGGGCTTCCCCAACGGAGAGCCCTCGGACTACCGCCTGCAGGCGGGGGACGTCATCCGGTTCGACGCCGATTGCGTCCATCACTATTACTTCAATGACATCGCTCGGAATGCCGTGGTTGGCTCACCGAGCCCCAAGCTGAAGACCTACCATGCGGCCGTCAAGGCTGGACTGGAGGCGGCGGCCGGTGCCATGCGGCCCGGCGCGAAGGCTTCGGACGTCTTCCGGGTCTCGGTGGACGCAGCGCGGAAGGCCGGCATCCCCCACTTCGACCGGCACCACGTGGGGCACGCCATCGGCGTTGTCTGCTACGACGACCCGCTCATCGGTCCGAACGATCACACGATCCTGGAAGAGGGGATGGTCATCAACATCGAGACCCCCTATTACGAAGTCGGGTTCGGCGGCGCCCACGTGGAGAACACCTTCCTGATCACGAAGACTGGCTGCGAGGCGCTGCAGACAATGCCCCTGGACTTGCAGTTGGCCGGCTGAACGCTTTACGGAGAGCTGACGACACTGAAGCGAAGTCCCGGTGTGATGAGTTGGCCCGAGGGGTCGCGACGAGGAGGAGTCGTCATGAAACGATCAAGGTGGGCAAGAATGCGGAACGTGGCGTGGGTCCTCGTGCTGGCGAGTGCCTTCCTGCTGGGCCTTGCCGCAACGGGGGAGGCGGCGGCTAAGCAGGTGTTGAAGCTGGGGACGATTCTCCCGACCGACAACATCCTCACGGAGAACGCCCAGGAGTTCGCCAAGAAGGTGAACGAGCGGAGCAAGGGAGAGGTCGAGGTTGTCGTGTACCCGAACTCCCAACTGGGGAACGAACGGGACCTGATGGAGGGGCTGCAGCTCGGAACCGTGCAGATGGCTGAGGTGTCGGGCGGGGTCATGAGCACCTTCGCGCCGGAGGCCGGGGTGTTCAGCCTGCCCTTCGTCTTCAACGGGTGGGACCACCTGGACAAGGTCCTGAAGAGCCCGGTCGCCGACCGCCTGGGCGAGATCGTCCTGAAGAAGACGGGCATCCGAACCCTGGGCTGGATGGAGCAGGGCTTCCGGGTCACGCTGACCGTGAAGAAGCCGATCAACAGCTTGAAGGACTTCGAGGGGCTCAAGATCCGCGTGCCCGAGGACAAGGTGCTCATCCGCACCTTCCAACTGGTGAAGGCCGCTCCGACGGTGATCCCGTGGGGCGAGGTCTACACCTCACTGCAGACCGGGGTCGTCGAGGGCATGGAGTCCACGACGCCCGCCATGTACACCATGAAGTTCTACGAGGTGGCCAACTACATCGCGGAGACGAATCACCAGCACTCGGTGGTAGGCTTCCTCATCAGTGACAAGGTCTTTCAGTCGCTCTCCAAGGCCGCGCAGGATATCATCGTGCAGGCCGCCCGGGAGACCCTGGAGAGCAACTACCGGGATGCCCGGGGAACGGCGCAAAAATCCCTCGAGCTGCTGCGGGCCAAGGTCAAGCAAAGCACGACCCCGGACCTGAAGCCGTTCCAGGAGGCGGTGCAACCCGTGTACAAGGAGTTCGCCGACCAGACCGGGACGGCTGACTTGATCCGCCAGGTGCAGGCGGTGCAGTGATGGCCGAGGCGGGACAGCGGCTGCAAAGGGGCGACGTGGGTTGGTGGTTCGATCGGATCATTGAGGGCGTCGTGATCAGTGCCTTCCTGGTATTTGTGGCGCTAACCTTCGGCCAAGTGGTCCTTCGCTACGGGTTCGGTCGGCCCCTCACCTGGTCTGAGGAGGTCTCGCGTTACCTCTTTGTGTGGGTGGTCTTTGTGGGGTCGGGAGTCGCGGCCAGGTATCAGGGCCACATCGCCCTGGACTTCCTGGTTAACCGGTTCCCGCCCCGCCCCCGCCACGGCGTGGCGATGGTCATGGGGGTATTAAGCCTAGCCATGCTGCTCCTCGTGTTCGTTTGGTACGGATGGGCGCTGACCCAAGTCTCTATGCGTCAAGAATCGCCCGCGACCGGTGTGCCGGTGGGCTATGCCACGCTGGCAATCCCTGTGGGGGGCCTGCTCACGGCCCTCAACACCGTTCGGGCAGTCCGGGAGCATCGCTCCAGCGAGATCGGCCTGTGACTCTCAGCCTGTTGGTCGGTGGGTTCCTGCTATTCAGTTGCCTGGGGATGCCGGTGGCGTACGCTATCGGGGTGACCAGCGTGTTCCTGCTCTTGCTGGACGGGACGGTCCCACTGGTACTCGCCCCCCAACGAATGTTCGTGGTGGTGAACTCTTTCTCGCTGATGGCGATCCCCTTTTTCCTCCTGGCCGGGGAGTTCATGAACACCGGCGGAATCACCAAGCGCCTGGTGAATTTCGCCGATGCCCTGGTGGGGCACATCCGCGGCGGCTTGTCCCATGTATGTGTGGTGAGCAACATGTTCATGGCCGGCATCTCCGGATCATCCGCGGCGGACGCCTCGGCTATCGGAGGGATGCTGATCCCGGCGATGATCCGGAAGGGGTATGACCGAAACTTCAGCGTCGCCATCAACTGTTCGGCCGCCTGCCTCGGGCCCATCATTCCGCCCAGCATCATCATGATCATCTATGGTTCCCTCACCGGTGTGTCGATTGGGGCGCTGTTTCTCGGCGGAGTGGTCCCCGGGATCCTGATCGGCGGAGGGTTGATGGTCGTGAGCTACGTGCTGAGCCTCAAAGGCCAGCTCATGCCAGCACCACGAGTCTCTGCGACCTGGGGCGAGGTATGGCAGACGTTTCGTGAGGCGAGCCTGGCGCTCCTCCTGCCGGTCATCATCTTGGGCGGCATCCTCTCCGGCGTGTTCACTGCGACGGAGGCGGGGGCGGTGGCGGCGGTGGTGAGCCTGGTGCTTGGGGTATTCGTTTACCGGGAGATTGCGCCGAGGGACATCCCTCGCGTAGTGGTGCGCGCGGCCTCTTCCACGGCAGTGGTTCTCCTGCTGGCGGCCACTGCCGCCATCTTCGGTTGGATTCTGGCCAAGGAGCGCTTCGGCGACCTCGCCCTCGGGGCCATGCAGCGGATCACGACCAGCACGATGGGGATCATGTTTCTGGTTCTGATCCTTCTCCTGATCGTCGGCTGCTTCGTCGATACGATTGCCTCCACAATCATACTCATCCCTGTGTTGCATCCTATGGCGGTCAAGTTGGGATTCGACCCGGTCTACTTCGGGGTCATCGCAACCGTCCTGATTGTCCTGGGGGGCCTGACGCCTCCAGTGGCCCCGCTCTTGTACATTGCCAGCACCATCGCCCACAGCCCATCGCTGGATGCCTTGCCGTTGGTGCTGATCCTCATGGCAGTGATGGTCGTGGTCATCGTGGTACTGATCTTTGTGCCGCCGCTGATCACCTTCCTTCCCCATCTGTTCTTCAAGTGAGGCACTTGGCGTGCTTTTGAAT
>CAZXXV010000250.1:0-7000 GCA_964644725.1 uncultured bacterium | reverse complement strand
TCCTCCACGACGATCTTCCGATCGGCGAGGATCTTTTCGCCGTCCAGGACGATGCACCCGTCCGACGCTATGCCCATGATGAAAGGCGCGAGAATCCCTGTCTGAAAGGGTTGCTGCTGCATCTCCCGCCGGGGGAAAGACCGCATCCCGAGGATCTCGTCCGCCAGGATGCCGAACTCCATGTCCCCCGCTTTCAGGATGACGACCCGGTTCAGTTCGGTGATCCCCTTGACGGGGAGACCGACATATAGCCTGAAATCGATCACCGAAAGGATCTGTCCGCGAAGGTTTATGATCCCGAGCACAAACGGGGGAGTGCAAGGCAAAGGCGTCAGCTCTTTCAACGGACAGATCTCCCGGATGAACCGGAACTCGAGAGCGTAACGTTCGTGAGCGAGCAGAAACTCCGTGACGGCGAGCAGATCTCCTGATGGCTGCTCCTGTTCCGACGGTTTCCGCGCGAGCATCCTTGCCCGGGCTTTGAGAATCTTCAGCGTCCCTTCGGTCATAATCCGCCGCCCTCGTTCAACAACCCGCAGATCATCCCCCTGAGCCTTCCCACCGTCGTACCGTCGGACTCAGGAAGCGTTTCTTCCCGTTCGTGCTCCTGCAACAACGAGAGGGCGATGCGCAGGTGCCGTTCCCCATCCCGCTTCTTGCCCAGGCGAAGCAGCAAGTGGCCGAGGGAGAAATGGGCGAGAACGAAATCCTGGTCCGCGTAGAGCGCTTGGCGGAGAGACGTTTGCGCCCCCTGCGGATCTCCCTGTTCCTCCATGATCGTGGCGAGAAGGAAATGACGCGATGGGCGCAGCCGGTCCGTACGGATCGCCTTCTCGCACCATTCCCGCGCAAGGGAAAGCCTGCCGAGGTTCGCGTACGAACGGGCGAGCAATGCCAGGACATCCCCATTCTCCGGGGCGACGCACAGGAGGCCGCGCAATGCCTCCACCGCCTCCACATAAAGCCCACGCTGATAAAGATCAGCCGCTCGCTCAAGGCGCTCCTCGAGGCAGAAGGCTGGCGCGGGGAAAACGCCCTGGTCGACACAGGGAACCTCGGAACGCGATGCGGGCGAATCGAGCCGCTCAGCCGAAATCCTCTCGGGTTCTTCCACGGGAAGCGCCATGGGTTGCGCCTGCGGGGCTTCCTCCTTGCGAAGAAGATGAACACCCGAGAGCATCACGACGCTGAAAGGTGCGCCCTGGACTTGCGGGATCTCGGTCGGACTGACGATGAGCCAGCCGCCGGCGGTAAGCGAGCGCGACAAGCTCTCGACAACCTTCCTCATGACCTGGGGCGAGAAGTACATCAGAACGTTGCGGCAAAACACCAGGTCCATCGCGTTCGTGTTCGAGAAAAGCGAGGGGTAGGTATCCTCCGCAAGGTTGAGCATGCGGAAGTCCACCATCCCCCTGAGGGAAGGGGAAATCTCGAAACCTCCGTCTTCCGCGGCGACAAAGTATTTTTCCTCCAACCACGACGGGGCGTCCCGGAAGGACCAATCCCGGTAGACGCCTCGAACCGCCTTTTCGATGAACTGGGGATTGATGTCGGTCGCGAGGATCGTGACGTTCCATTCCGAGATGTCGGCGATCGTCTCCTTCAACAGAATCGCGATCGAGTAGGGCTCCTCTCCGGTGGCGCACCCGGCGCTCCATATCCGAAGGAATTTTCCCTCCTCCCGTCGCCGCGCGACGAGCTCGGGAATGACCCGTTCCTGAAATACCCGGAAAGTCTCCTTGTCCCGCCAGAAATACGTCTCGCCGACCGTCAGGTGGCTGGCGAGCACCTCGAGCTGTTCCCGGCTCAGGGGGGAGCTTGTGATCCACTCGATGAACTCATCTCTGTCATTGAAGCCGGACTCGGAGGCGGCGCTGCCGATCCTCTGCTCCAGCTGACCGCGGTTGGACGGCGAAAAGCGAAGTCCGATCCGCGTTTCGACGAACGTGCTGAACCTGGCCATCAGTCCCTCGGACAAGCGAGTGCTCATTGCTTCCCGTCCATTTCGGCCATGGCGCCGGCGATCGACTTCTCCTCTTCCAGCGACAGGAAACTCTCCAGGTCGTGGATGAGAACCAGCCCTTCGTCCAAGCGAAGAACCCCTTCGATATATTTGCTTCCCAACAGGATCGCGGCGGCGCGGTCGACTTCCTCCTCCGCCCTCTCGATGACCTCGCCGGCTTCATCGACGAGAATCCCTATCATTCGTCGTGCAGTCCGAGCGATGATGATGCGGTCGTTCACGCCCATCTGCCTCTCCGGCAGGTGGAAGCGTGCGCTGATATCGACGACGGGGATTATCCTTCCCTCGACATCGATTAGGCCCAGCACGATGGCGGGGGCACCAGGAAGAGGGGTGAGCTCAGCTGCGGGAACGATCCTTTCCACTGCGTCGAGGCGAAGGGCGTACCGCTGATCGTCGAGGAGGAAGATAAACAGATAAATGTTGCCCTTCATCCTCCACCAACTGTTCATTTGTCATTTTTCCTCTCGGCGGCAAGCACATCCAGGGCGCGGTCGAACTCCTTGGTCTTGTCGAAGAAAAAATGGGCGCCGAGCTTGAGGCTCCTTTTTTGGTTCACCTCGGAAGCGAAGTTGGTCAGGACGATCACACGGATGCTCAGATTGTGCCGCTGGATATAGCTCAGCACATCGAAGCCGCTCCCGCCCGGCATGCGTAGATCCAGGATCAGGGCGTCCGGCCGATCGTTGTCAATGCAGGCGATGGTGGAGGGCACGTCCTGGCTCTCCCGGACCTGCGCATCCGGTAGGCGGCGGGCGAGAAGCCTGACCAGACGCTCCCGGACGAGGGGCGAGTCATCGGCGATTAGCACTTTCATCGCTTTTTTCAGTCTCCAGGTTTAACACTAGGGCAGGACAGAAAAAAAACAGTCGCAGAGACTGTGATTCTTCTGTCGCAATTTCTGTGACAGGGTGAGCCGCCACTCCGTGGCGTGGCCAGAGCCTGCAGCACCGGCCCTGGGCGGGGGAGCACCAGCCGGCCGGGCAGCGCTCTCAGTCCATGAGCCCGTGCCGCAGGGCGTACAGCGAAAGCTGGAGGTTCGTCCGCAGGCGTAGCTTCGCAAGAACACGACGACGGTAGGTCTGTATGGTGTTGCCGCTCAGGGCGAGAAATTGTGCGATCTCCGCGGTCGATCTCCCCTCAGCCAGGAGAAGGAAAACCTGGTATTCCCGGTCCGAAAGCGCTTCGTGAGGCGTGCCGCTCTCCCCGGCGTCCAGGCTGGCAGCGAGCTCCTCGGCCAGAGCCTCGCTGATGTAGCGGGCGCCGGTCCCGACCTTGCGAATGGCCTTGATCAACTCGTCCGAGGCGCTGCTCTTGGTCAGGTACCCTGCGGCCCCGCTTCGGAGGGCTCTCACGGCGTAGCGCTCGGTGGGATGCATGCTCAGGACGAGCACAGTCATTCTCGGGTAGCGCACGCACAGGTCCTTGAGCACGTCCAGGCCGCTGCGGTCCGGCAAGCCGATGTCCAGGACGAGAACGTCGCAGGCCGCACGCGCCAGAATATCCATCAGTTCCGCGGCCGTGCCGGCCTCCCCTGTAAGCTTCATGTCCGTTTCCCGAGCCACGAGCCTGCCGAAGCCCCCCCGGATCAGCGGATGATCGTCGGCGATCACCACCCGGATCAAGCCTCTTCCTCCAGGGGGACGCGGATCCGGACAGTCGTTCCATGCCCCTCCCTGCTCTCGATCGCCACGCTGCCGCCGCAGGAGGACATGTGCTCTTCCATGCCGAGGATGCCGAGACAACCGCCTGAGTCCCTCCGGGCGGGGCTGAAGCCCACCCCGTTGTCGCGAACGGTGATGACGAGCGCACGTTGGCGTTCCTTGACCTCCACGACTGCCCGAGTCGCTTTGGCGTGGCGTGCACAGTTCGTCAGAGCCTCCTGCACCGTGCGGAACACCGCCAGGGCCTGCGCCTTCGTCAGATCGATGGAAGCGAGGTCGCTGCGAAACGCCATGACCATGCCTGAGCGTTTCCTGAACTCCTCGAGCTGCCACTCCAGGGCCTCGATCACCCCGGAAGAATCGAGGATGGGCGGCCGCAACAGGTGGGAGATGTTCCGAACCTTGCTTACCGTCTCGTTGAGAAGCCTGCGCATGTCACGGAGCGTGTCGGCCGTGGCCAGAACATCCGGTGCCCCGCGCTCTCCCCTCAGGTCGTGCTCCACCAGCGTCAGATCCATGGCCAGAGCCGTCAGTGATTGTCCCAGGTCGTCATGCAGCTCCCGGGAGATTTCCGCGTTCTGGTCTTCTCGTAGATGGAGGAAATGCCGCGCCAGCTCGCGGAAGCGGTTTTCGCTCTGCCGCAGCCGCTGCTCCGTCCGCAGCCTGTGCAGCATCACGGCCAGGTGTCGGGCGATGGTCTCGATCGCCTTCCCGTGCTGCAGCGACTGGCCGCGAGGAAGCAGGACGGAAACCCCGCCCACGATCTCTTTATCCAGAGACAGCCCCACGGAATAGACCGACTCGATTCCCAGGTACTCCGTGATCTTCTCACAGGTCTCCCGCGGGAGCATGCCGTCCGCCAGCGTCATGAGGCCACCCGGGATCCCTTCCAGGCGACCGGCGGTGAACGACGGAGCCGCCTTGCGAGCCTGCCCGCCCATGGATTCCGGGCGCCCGGCCACGCTCAACGGGTAACCCCCGAGAAGTTCCATGACCTTGGCGGCCTTCCGCCTCGGCCCCGCCACGGCCTGCACTCTGGGACCGCCCGCCGCCGGGTCGTAGTACGAGACGATGACGAAGGCCCGGGGGTTGGTCGAGCCCACGGCTTGCGAAGCCAGACGGCACAGCTCATCGCTGCTGGACATGCGACTTGCCCTTACCGCATAGGCGTTCACGACCTGCAGGCCCCGGATGTTCCGCGCCAGTTCGTCTTCCAGGTTCTTCCGGTCGGTGATATCGACAATCGAGCCGACCAGCCCGCAGACCCTTCCCTGGGGATCCCGGTAGGGGATCTTGTCGGTCAGGGTCCACCGGACCCCGACGGGAGATTCGTAGGGCCGAAGCAGCCCGGTCTTGGGTTCCCCGGTGCGGAAGACCTCCGCGTCGTCCGAGGCGTATTGGTCGGCGTAGCGTGACAGCACCTCCGCGGCCATCTTACCGATGCATTCCCGCTCTGAAATCCCGGTGGACCTGGCGAAGGCCCGGTTCACCCGAAGGAAACGTCCGTCCCGATCCTTCAGAAACAGCGGCGTCGGCACGGAGTCGAAAATCAGCTCGAACTCGTAGTTCTTCCGCTCCAGGGCTTCCACGGTGCGCCTAATCCCGGTCACATCCTGGGCCGTACCGATGATGGCAAGCGGCCTCCCGTCTACGTCCCGACGCACCTCTCCTTCATCGTGGATCCAAATGACCTCCCCGTCGCGGCGCACGGCCCGGTAGTCGCACCGGAACCAGTCCTCCGACTCCAGCGCTTTGGCTACGGTCCTCTCCCAGTGGGCGGTATCCTCGGGATGGGTGTGGGAGCGGGCCAGCTCGTAGGACGGTTTTCCTTCCCCGGGCTGCAGGCCGAAGATCCGGTAGACCTCGTCGGACCAGAATACGTCACCGGTGCGCACGTCCCACTCCCAGCTGCCGATTTTAGCCACCCTCTGTGCCTCGGCCAGGCGGGTCTCACTCTGGAGCAAGGCGTCCTCGGCCGCTCTGCGCTCCGTAACGTCCTGTATCGTGCCGATGACGAGCGCTGGCTTGCCGTCCTCGTCCCGCTCCGTCACCCGGCTCTTGGTCAAAACAGAGCGAACAGAACCATCAGGGCGAACGATCCGGTACTCGACCTCGCCTCTGCGAATAGCTGTCTCTAGTGCCAATCTTCGGGCTTCCCCTTCCGGAGGCCGATCGTCGGGATGCACTGCCTCCCAGAAGCAGTTCACCGAGGCCCCGACCCGCGCCGGGTCAAGCCCGAGAATCCGGTACAGATGGTCCGACCAGTGCATAGCGCCGGAGGAGACCTCCCAGCTCCAGTGCCCCAGATCGGCGATTTCTTCCGCCATCTGCATCAGGTCCCGGCTTTCCCGCAGCTCCTGCTCCGCTCGCCTGCGCTGTGAGATATCCACACAGACACCGATGAACCCCCCCGCCGGGCTGCCACCCGGCTCCATTGGCGTGGCGGTTACCAGGGCGAGGAACTCGGTACCGTCTTTCCTGCGGATCGGCAGCTCACCAACCCAGCTTCGGCGCCGTCGAAGCGTGTCTACTACCGCTCGAGTCCTCCGTTGACTGATCCGGGGAATCATCAGGTCCGTAACCTTTCGCCCGGTGACCTCCTCCGCCGCCCAGCCGAACAGCTTCTCGGCGAAGCGGTTCCAGAAGATCACCCTCAGATCTGGATCCGTGGCCACGATGGCCTCTCCGGCGGAGTTCAGCAGGGTCTCATAGAAGACCCTGCTGGCGAGCTCCTCTCTGCAACGTTCCAGCTCGCGAATAAGCTGGCCCTTGCTCATGGCTTGATCATCCATCGGTACCCAGCCTCCTCGGACTCCTGATCCGGAAATTCGGCGTACGAGCCCCTCGTTTCACACACAGAGACACACCATTATACAAAGAATACCGATGTAGTTGTAGACCACACGTGCTTTCTCACATCAAACTGAACGAAATGAGCCCTCTTTTCTCAAACTGAAGAGAAGGTGCTGTCAGGTTATAGCGCCCGGCGACCTCGTGGTTCCGCTGAAGAATAGGGTCGCTGAGGAACCCAACTGAGCATACGCGGGATGATGTCATAGCTATTCTTCGTCGCCTCATTTCGTATTCGCCCTCTTACCGCTCCTTTCTGGATAGTTCCTCGATATCATTCCTACGTCTGACAGGCCAGCGCCGTTTTTGTTTGGATCTCTACGCCCTTGGTAATTGCTTTGATTAGCCGTTTCACGTTGATCGCTGCCCCCGTCAGGTAGAATTGCATCTGATGGCCGAGCTCCCCATGATATTTGGCATAGCGAAGGCCATGAAATCGTGTGCCTTCACTTATGGTCCCTTC
>CAZXXV010000249.1:0-7044 GCA_964644725.1 uncultured bacterium | reverse complement strand
GGGGTCCCCCGGTCGGGGACCACTCAGCTTCGCCTATTCAGTTGTCCGAAGTCATCCTCCTGAGACGGAACAGCTTCTGTGAGCCGGGTCGAGAGACGGTGGCGAAATTTCTAGTCGAACCGTCGGGAGAAGTCAAGGCTTTTGTGGTCGACGGTGAGAGAGGGTCGTGAGAAACCACCTCATCAAAAGGACGAGGGCATCTCAGAGTGAGATGTCCTCGGGTTGCCGCATGACGTGGAAGCGAAGAGGGACTACGGCTTCTTTTTCTCTTCCATACCCTTCTTCCCGGCCTTCCCGGCCTTCTTCTTCTTCTCTTCCTTCTTCTCGGGCTGCTTCACTTCCTTCTTCTCCGCCACCTTCACTTCCTTCTTCTCGGGCATGGCCGGAGCCGTCGGGGTAGCCGGAGTGGCGGGGGTGGCCTTCTCCTCGGCCTTCCTCGCGGCCTTCATCTTCTCGGCCCTCTTCTCAATCTTCCCGGGAATCTTCCCGGTCCCCTCCGCAGCCTTCTTCTCTTCGGCCTTCTTGGCTTCACCAGCGAATGCCAAGCCAGAGAAGGAAATTGCCACAAGAACCGCCAGGAACCAGGTTGCCGTCTTCTTCATCCTCGTCTCACCTCCTTTCATCAGAGCATTTGGGAGTGTTTGTGCCCGCTCTTATGACAGCACATTCAACAAAACGCAAGCAAAGTTTGTCCCAGGATGAAAATGGTTCTGCCAGAGAAACAACAGTCTATTCTTGCAGCACCCGCCATCCTCCCGATCACCTACACCGAAGAGACAGTCGTCCTCATGCGTCTCTTTAGACGGTTCGCCGCCTCGAACAATTCAGTCGCGTGCTGCAATGGGGTGGCGGATCGGCTTGGCCCCCCGAGCATCCGTGCCAGCTCTTGCACCCGCTCCGCCCCGTCGAGCCCCTGCGCGGTGGTCAGGGTCCGGTCTCGCAGGGTCCGCTTGGAGACGGCCACATGGTGATCGGCAAAGCAGGCGATCTGCGGCAGATGGGTGACGCACAGCACCTGGCGCTGCCGCGAGACCGCAGTGAGCTTGCGCCCGACCATCTCGGCCGTATTGCCGCCGATCCCCGCATCCACCTCGTCGAAGATGAGGGTGGGTGTCTGATCCGCGACGGCCAGGATCACCCGGATCGCCAGCATGGTCCGGGACAGCTCACCCCCTGAGGCGATCTTGTGGAGTGGTTTCAATGGTTCGCCGGGATTGGGAGAGATCAGGAACTCCACCTCGTCCATCCCGTGCGGCCCCAGCGCTTCCTCTCCGCCGCCCGCTGGAGTCACCCGCACCTCGAAGGCGGCCCTGGCCATCCCCAGGGCCTGGATCTCGGCCAGGACCGCCTCCTGCAGCGTGGGTGCAGCCCGCCGGCGCAGAGCGGACAGCCGCTCCGCGCGAACCGAGAGGTCCCGCTGAGCTTCCGTGAGCGCCCGGTCCAACTCCTCCAGGCGGGCCTCCGAGCGCTCCAGGCCCGCGAGTTCCGTCCGGACCCGTTGCAGGTGATCCAGCACCTCCCCAACGCTCCCGCCGTATTTCCGTTTGAGCTTGCCGATCTCGTGGAGCCGGGTCTCGATCGCATCGAGTCGCTGGGGATCGAACTCGACCCGGCCGCGATAGTCGCGCAGGCCCCGGGCCGCCTCCCGCAGATGCACGGCGCCTGTTTCCAGGGCCTCCAGGACCTCACGGAGACGCTGGTCGATGGCCGCGGCCTCGCGCACCCGCGCCGCTGCTGCGGAGAGGAGCGTGAGGAGTGCCTCATCGGACTCCTCCAGCGCCGCGTAGGCCTGCTCCACCGCGGCAAATAGTCGCTCGTGGTTGCTGAGGATCGCGTGCTCGGCGGAGAGGGCCTCTTCCTCACCCACCTCCAGACGCGCGGCCTCGATCTCACGCCGCTGGAACTCCAGGAGGTCCTGGCGCTGAGCCCGCTCGCGCTCTGCCTGGAGCAGCGCCTCCCGCTCGCGCCGCAAAGCCTGCCAGCCTCCGTAGCGGTCGCGGTACGCGCGGGCCTCCTCAGTCACGCCGGCGTAGCCATCCAGAAGCTCGCGGTGGCGGCGGGGATCCAACAGCAACTGTCCGGGATGCTGCCCGTGTATGTCCACCAGGCACTCCCCCAGGGCCCGGAGCGTGGCGACCGACGTGAGCCGCCCGTTGGCGTACGCCTTGGTCCGCCCGTCCCGGAAGAGATGGCGGCGAAGGATCAGGGGCTCACCGGGCTCGACGGCGATCCCCTCGGCCTCCAGCAGCTCTACCACCCGCGATCCCGGACCGACATCGAAGGCGGCCTCCGCCGATGCCTCCTCTGCTCCGGAGCGCAGGAGGTTCTCGCTGCCCCGGGCCCCCAGGACGAGTTGCAGCGCGTCGATCAGGATGGACTTGCCCGCGCCGGTCTCGCCCGTCAGCACGTTCAGGCCTGGGTCGAACGTGACCGTCAGCTCGTCAATCACAGCGACATTTCTGATTGTCAGTTCGCGGAGCATCCTGGTGGTGACGGCCGCGAGCGCGCGGCCCCCGCACGGGACCTAGCGCTCGCCCCATTTGAGCTTGGTGCGGAGCAACTCGAAATAGTTCAGCTTGGGGGACTTGATGAGGGCGATGGTGCGGTCCGAGCGCTTGAGCGCGACCACGTCGCGGTGCCGGAGGCCCACGCCCACCTGCCCGTCCACGGTGAGGTGGACGTCCTCGCCGGCCGAGCCCTGGATGATCTCAACCACGGCCGAATCCGGGAGCACCAGGGGCCGGTTCGTCAGGGTGTGCGGGCAGATGGGGATGATGACCACGGCGGGCAGCGAGGGGTAGATGATGGGGCCGCCGGCAGCCAGGCAGTAGGCGGTGGACCCCGTGGGCGTGGACACGATGAGGCCGTCCGCCCGGAAGGTGGCGACGTACTCGCCGTTGACGTGCGTCTCGAGGTCCACGATGCGCGACAGGGCCGTCTTGGTGATCACGGCGTCGTTCAGCGCCTCGTAGCTGGCGATGGGCTCGCCCCCGCGCAGGACCCGGGCGGTCAGGGTCAGTCGCCGGCTCACGTTGAATTCGTTCCGCAGGACCGCCTCCAGCGTCGGGAACAGCTCGTCGAGGGTGATCTCGGTGAGGAAGCCCAGGCCACCCAGGTTGACGCCGAGGATCGGCACCTCGCGGGATCCGATCAGCCGCGCCACGGACAGGATGGTCCCGTCCCCGCCCAGGACGACCACGAGGTCCGCCCAGGCCACCACCTCATCACGGGGCAGCCCCGGCCCGGCCCCCGGGACAATGGCCGCGGCCTCCCGGTCCAGCACGACCTCGCGGCCCCGTTCCCGCAGCCAGGCTATCAGGTTTCGGAGCACGGGCTCGGCCTCTGGCTTGCTCGGTTTCGTGACGACGCCGATGCGCTGCACAGCAATTCCTCAGGCTGTGGCGGGAACCTCGGCCGACGCGAGGGCCCCCGTGATCAGGGCCGATACGTCCGCCGGGATCCCTTCCGCCGTTAGATGCATCAGGAATTCCCGGTTCCCCATGGGCCCCAGGAGCGGGGAGGCCGCGATCCCCGAAACGCTGAGCGAAAGCTCGGCGGCCACGCGCGCCAGGCGCTCCAACACGGCCCGGTGCTGCGCCGGATCCCGGACGACGCCTCGTTTTCCCACCTGGCCCTTGCCCACCTCGAACTGCGGCTTCACGAGGGCGACGATCTCGCGGGGAGGATCCAGGAGGGGTGCGACGACTGGCAATACCAACGCCAGAGAGATGAAGGAAACGTCGATCGTGGCAAGGTCGGGCCGGGCCGGGAGCCGGGAGGCGTCCAGGTACCGGATATTCGTGCGCTCGAGCAGGTGGACCCGCGGGTCCTCCCGCAATCGGGCCGCCAGTTGCCCGTAGCCGACATCCACGGCGATCACCAGGCGCGCCCCCGCCTGGAGCAGGCAGTCCGTGAATCCCCCCGTGGACGCCCCGACGTCCAGGCACACCCGCCCACGCGGATCCAGACGGAAAACCTCCAGGGCGTGACGCAACTTCACGCCGCCCCGGCTCACGAAGGGATGAGATGGACCCATGACCTCGAGCAGCGCCTCGGCGGGCAGCAGCGTTCCGGGCTTCTCGATCCGGCCCCCCGCGGTCCGGACCTTGCCCGCCAGGATCAGGCGAGACGCCTCCTGCCGGCTGGCGCACAGGCCCCGCTCCACCAGAAGAAGGTCGAGCCGACGACGGGTCTGTGCTTTCACTTCGGTGCTCCGCTGCTCATCCACGCCCCCGCCTTAAAGCCGGGAGTTGTCCGCCTGAGGCGGACTGATTCTCCGGCGGGATGAACCCACCGGTCTCCCCCATCTGTCCTTCGTCATTCGATATTCGATATTCATCATTCGTCGCCCCCGGGATGAACCCGGGGGCACCCAGCGCACTTCGCACGCATGTCGTGCGGTGCGCTGGGTCCCGGCTTTGCAAGTTGAGACTCCGCCGGGATAAACGCGGCGGTCTCTTCAGCAGCTAGTGGCGACGGCGTCCCACGAAATCGGCCAGGGCCGCCAGCGTCGCCCCCTTCTCACCGAGGGGGCGCAACGCATCCTTGGCCTCCTCGAGCAGATGGGCGGCCTGTCGCCTGGACTCCTCCAGGCCCATGACCGCCGGGTACGTGGCCTTCTTGCGGCGGAGATCGCTTCCGGCCGTCTTCCCCATCTCCGCAGTGGCACCCTCGATGTCCAGGATGTCATCCACGATCTGGAATGCCAGGCCGACCCGCTCAGCATACCGGGTGAGGGCCTGCAACTGCTCCCCGTCCGCCCCGCCGGCGATCCCGCCGACCCTGACCGAGGCACGGATGAGGGCGCCCGTCTTGTGGGTGTGCAGGTACAGAAGAGTCGGGCGATCGATCTCGCGACCCTCGGCCAGGATGTCCATGGCCTGCCCACCCACCATGCCGTGGCTGCCGGCCGCCTCGGCGATCTCGGCGATCACCTGGAGACAGCGCTCTGGCGCGAGCCGCGTCGGCCCCGGGTCGGCCAGCACCTGGAACGCATGGGTGAGCAGCGCATCCCCTGCCAGGATGGCGATGGCCTCGCCGTACACCCGGTGGCAGGTGCGGAGACCCCGGCGGTAGTCGTCGTCGTCCATGGCCGGCAGGTCATCGTGAATCAGCGAGTAGGTGTGGATCATCTCCAGGGCCGCCGCGGCGGGCATGGCATCCTCGGGGTTGCCGCCCACGGCCTCGCAGGCCAAGAGCGCCAGGATCGGCCGCAGGCGCTTGCCGCCCGCAAACACGCTGTACCGCATCGCCTCGTGGATTTTGGGCGGATGGTCCCCCTGCAGCGGGAGCCAGCGTTCCAGCGTCTCGTCCACCTGCTGCCGTCGCTCGGCCATGATGGCCGCCAAGCTTCCGGGAAGTTCCGGCTCACCCATGGGTCTGTCCCTCGTTCCCGAGGTCGAATGGGACCTCCTGTTCCGTCCCCTCCGGCGTTCGCATCAAGAGGTGGACGCGTCGCTCCGCGTCCTCCAGCCGCTCCGCGCACAGCCGGGTGAGACGCACGCCCTCCTCGAAGGCGCGGAGGGCCTCTTCCAGGGGAAGATCGCCGGCCTCGAGCCGGGCAACCAGGGCCTCGAGCTGGCTCAGGGCCTCCTCGAACGTCGGCTCACCCATTGAAGACTCTCCCACCTATCCTTCTGCCTGCGTACCCGGGGCGGCTCCCTGCACGAGACACCGCAGTTCGCCACGATGGAGGCGCACCGCTACCTCTGAGCCGACCCGGACCTCCGCAGCTGCCTTCACGACGTGGCGGCCGGGCAAGCTCCAGCAGATGCTGTAGCCTCGCGCCAGGATCGCAAGGGGGCTGAGGGTCTCCAGTTTCCCCGCCAGGACCTTCAATCGCTCCTGCCGCTGCATCCGCGCCATCCCCCACCAGGCATGCAGGCGCTGCGTGAGGCCCCGCAGGCGTTCCGCCTGGCGGCGAACCTGCGCCGCCGGGCTCAGGACGGCGAGGTGGCGACCAAGCATCTCCGCGCGGGTGCGCCGGACGGCCAGGGCATTCTCCATCGCCGCCAGGGCCCGTGCCGCCAGGTCGTCCACGCGCTGCCGCAGTTCGTCCCGCTGCGCCACCACCAGCTCGGCCGCCGCCGAGGGCGTGGGCGCCCGCAGATCCGCCACGAAGTCCGCGATGGTGACGTCGGTCTCGTGTCCCACGGCCGAGATCACGGGGATGGGGCTCCGCGCGATGGCGCGCGCGACGACCTCTTCATTGAACGCCCACAGGTCCTCGAGCGAGCCGCCCCCTCGAGCCACGATCAGGACGTCCAGGTCCGAACGGCGTCCCATGGCGGCCAGGGCCGCGGCGATCTCGGGCGCCGCCGTCTCGCCTTGGACCTGCACCGGATAGATCAGGATGGCCAGGCCGGGAAAGCGCCGCCCGATGATCGTCAGCATGTCCCGAATCACCGCCCCCGTCGGGGAAGTGATGATGCCGATCTTCCTGGGCAGCCGGGGGAGCGGACGCTTGCGCGCCGCGTCGAAGAGGCCCTCGGCCTCCAGCTTGGCCTTGAGCTGCTCGAAGGCGAGCTGGAGAGCGCCGACCCCCTTCGGCTCCATGAACTCCACGCTGATCTGGTACTCGCCGCGCCGCTCGTACACCGTGACCGTCCCGAAGACCAGGACGGCCATCCCATCCTTGGGCTGGAACTTCAGCAGGCGGTTGCTCCCGCGAAACATTACCGCCCGGATCTGGGCGTCGGCGTCCTTCAAGGTGAAGTACATGTGGCCCGAGGTGTGATGTTTGAAGTTGGACACCTCCCCTTCCACCCAGACGGCGGAAAAGCCGTCCTCGAGGACGGCTTTCACCTCAGCGGTGAGGGCACTCACCGTATAGACGTGACGCGCGAGTTCCATGGCCATCGCGACCTTGTAGCATGCGCCCTTCGAAATTGTCAAACCCTTTCCCCCCGTGCCAAATGTGGAATGCGGAGTGCGGAATGTGGAATGTCTTGGGCCCTCTCCCATTCCGCATTCCGCATTCGCCATTCCGCATTCTCCACACCCGGCTCTCGACTCTCAGGGCCCAGTGTGCTAGCGTCCCCCGCG
>CAZXXV010000248.1:5646-7045 GCA_964644725.1 uncultured bacterium | reverse complement strand
AATACCTTCGCCCCGACAATTGACTGGATGCGCATGGGCCATGTGTATCTGGTCATCTTTATCTCCGGCCTGCTGCTGCTCTGGTATCTGCTGGCGAACCTCGTTCGACAGGCGCGGTCATCTCTGGTAAGTGCCTCACGGGGTCCTGAGGGCTGGCAATGACCTACATCATCACGTTCGGGCTCATCGGTATGTTCTTCCTTGGTGTCCCCATCGCCATGTCTCTGGGGCTCACCGGCCTGGTAGCCTTCTTCATCGAGCAGGGGACCCGGATGAACGTCCCCATGATTGCCCAACGGATGATGTACGGCATCAACAACTTCGTGCTTCTCGCTGTCCCGCTGTTCATCCTGTCGGCGCGCCTCATGAACACGGCCGGCATCACCACCCGCCTGTTCAATTTTGCCACCACGCTGGTCGGCTTCCTGCCCGGCGGCCTGGGGCACGCGAACTGCGTGGCGAGCCTCATCTTCGCCGGCATGTCCGGGGCCGCCGTGGCCGATGCTGCGGGTCTCGGGCAGGTGGAAATCAAGGCTATGGACGACGCGGGATACGACCGAGAGTTCAGCGTGGCCATTACGGCGGCCTCGTCCACCATCGGCCCGATCTTTCCGCCCAGCATTCCCATGGTGATCTTCGGCCTGGTGGCCGGGGTGTCCGTGGGCCGGCTGTTCCTTGGCGGTGTCGTGCCGGGCATCATCATGACGGGCGCCCTCATGGTGATGGTGGCGATCTACGCAAGGCGAAAGAAATATCCCCGCGCCCCCGTTCCGACGGTTCGGCTCGTGCTGAAAGGCACTGCTCAGGCGCTCCTGCCCCTCATGACGCCGGTGATCCTTCTCGGTGGCATCTGGACCGGCTGGTTCACCCCGACCGAGGCAGCGGCCGTGGCCGTCGCGTACGCCCTCATCCTCGGAACCCTGATTTACCGGGAACTCACCTGGAAAGATGTCATCCAGGTCTTCATTGACAGCGCCAGGGATACGGCCGCCCTCGGCTTCATCGTCGCGGCGGCATCCTTCTATGGGTGGTTGCTCATGCGGACCGGGGCTCCCGCAGCGATTGTGGCGGCCCTGCTGGGCATCAGCCGGGACCCCCTCACCCTGCTCTTCATCATCAACGGCTTCCTGCTGATCGTCGGCTGCTTCTTCGAGACGATTGTCGCCATTCTCATCCTCGGCCCCATCCTGATGGAGGTCGTCACGAAGGTCGGCATTGATCCCGTGCACTTCGGGTTGATCATGGTGCTCAACCTGATGATCGGCCTCCTGACCCCGCCTTTCGGGATGGTCCTGTTCGTCATGGTGCAGGTGGGGAAAATCTCCTTCGAGCGGGTCGTGCGAGCGACCGCGCCGTTCATCATTCCGCTGCTCGTGGTGCTGGCCCTGATCACCGTGTT
>CAZXXV010000248.1:0-5546 GCA_964644725.1 uncultured bacterium | reverse complement strand
TCATCCCCCGCCCCTACCTGTTCCCCGACGAGGGCAATCCAGAGCCGTCGGCCGAGGATGAGTGGTGGCTCAACATGCTCAAGATCCGCTGGCCTTTTCTGCATTACATGCGGGCACAGGGCGTGACGGTCTTTCTCGGCACGGATGCCGCCTTCGGCCTCTGGCCCGGGAGCGATCTCTGGGCGGGCTTCCAGGAAATGACCCGCGCCATCGAGGTTATGGCGCGCTGGGCCGATTTTCCGCCGATGGATGCACTCGCTATGGCCACCCGGGAGGCGGCCCGGGCCCTGGGCCTGGATCATGAGATCGGAACGGTCGAGACGGGCAAACGGGCCGACCTCCTCTTGCTGGCCCATGATCCCCTGGCTGACATTCAGGCGCTTCGGCAAGTCGAGATGGTGTTCCGGGATGGGCAGCTTGTCGCCAGTCATGGTCACATCGTGCTCCCAGGAGCGTATTCTCCATTTGAGTGCCCGCGTAAATGATCTCCACTTCTTCTCTCGCCAGGAGCGGAACATGAAATCAGATCAGTTGTACGAATCGGCGCAAAGACACCTAGTTGGCGGGGCAGGTGCTGGCGGTCGCTATCACCCGTTGCTGAAACGCCCTCTATACCTGGCTCGCGGTCACGGCTCGCGTTTCTGGGACGTGGATGGCAAAGAGTACATCGACTTCTTTACCGGCAGTGGCGCCAATTTCCTCGGCCACGATCATCCCGCCATCAATGCAGCCATCCGGCAGGCCCTCGAGGTCGGCGTCATCTGCAACGGGGAAACGGAATATCACTCGCGGTTGGCCGATCTGGTGTCCGATGCGGTTCCCTGCGCCGAAAAGATTCGCTTCGCCAACAGCGGCACCGAGGCGACCATGGGTGCCATTCGGATCGCCCGAGGCTACACCGGAAAGCCCAAGATCCTGAAGTTCGAAGGGCATTTCCACGGCATGCACGACTATCTGTGGTACAACTGCTCGACGGCGTTGGGTGACCTCCGCGATGACGGGACGATTTCTCCCCTCCCCGATTCTGACGGGATGCCCGAGGCCCTGTCCGACCTGATACTCGTGGTACCCTTCAACGATATCGGCGCATTTGAAAAAGCGGTCATCGCTCACAAGGATGATCTGGCCGCGGTGATCGTAGAGCCCATCTCGTACAATCAAGGCTGCATCCCGGCCAATCCCGAGTTCCTGCGACAGGTGCGACAGATTTGCACCCAGAGCCGCATTGTCCTGATCTTCGACGAAGTGCTCTCCGGTTTTCGAATGTGTCGGGGTGGTGCGCAGGAGTATTACGGCGTCCTGCCGGACCTGTGCACCCTGGCCAAGGCGCTGGGGGGCGGCGTCCCGATTGCGGCCGTGTGCGGCAGGACCGAAGTGATGTCGGTGCTGAATCCCGTCGGACACACCGTCATGAGCGGTACGTACACAGGGCATCTCACCGCCGTGATGGGCGCGATTGCCTGTCAGACCGAGATCGCGAAACCCGGTTTTTATGAGCACATCAACACGCTGGCCGACCGCCTGTACACGGGGATTACTGAAGCGTTGCGAGTCACAGGCGTCCCCGGCATCGTTCAGGGCATCGGCGCTCGGTTTGGGCTGTACCTGGGCGTGACGGAGCCGGTGACCAACTACCGGGAAGCCTCCCGGTCCAACCGCGAGATGGAGATCCGGTTCCTCCTGGGGTGTGTGAAGCGCGGCCTGTACCTACACGACTATGCGCACAAGACGCCCATGCACCACGGGTTCTCGTCGCAGCACACGATACAGGACATCGACGAGGCATTGAACATCATGGAGGACGCACTCAGAGATGTGTAGAAAGCGGTGCAATCCCCGCGGTGAAAGAGCGTCAGGCAAAACATCATTGTGGATGTCAGGAGTTGGAGGATTCTTGCCATGAGTTCCCTGGCCCTACAGTATCTTCGGAAGATTGACGAGATTCTCGGGAGGATCATCGAGACAGAGCAGGAGAAGATGGAACAAGCCTGCTCGATCATCGCCAATGAGATTCGCAATGGAAGGATCATTTATGTCTTTGGCACGGGCGGCCACGATAACCGGGCTGCTGAGGAGCTGCTGTGGCGGGCAGGAGGACTTGCCGCATTCTGCGTCATACTGGATCCGGGGTTGGCCCTGATCCATGGGGCCACCAAGGCGACCAAGATCGAGAGACTGCATGGATACGCCAAGGGAGTCTTGGACTATTACCAGGTTGGAAAGGATGACACGCTGCTGCTCATCAATTCGTACGGGATCAATGCGCTGACGATTGACACGGTTCATGAATGTCGGAGTCGAGGAACCAGGGTAATTGCGATCACCTCCTTTGAGTTTCCGAAGAGTGTTCCGGCAGATCACCCCGCAAGGCATTCGAGCAAGGAGAACCTCCACGAAGTGGCAGAGATCGCCATCAATAGCTTTGTCCCCGCTGGAGATGCCGTCGTCGACATCGAGGGTTTCCCCTACAAGGTGGCCGCAATCTCGACCATCGTGAACGTCTTTGTTGTGAACTTTATGGTGTGCGATATCGTGCAGAAGCTAGTCCAGGCAGGTGTTCAGCCCCCCGTGTGGGTCAGCGCGAACGCCCCCGGGGGAGATGCATGGAACAAAAGACTCTTGGAGCAATACCTTCCGAGAATTCGCCACCTTTAGAGGTGAGGGTTCCAGCGCGCAGCCAACAGCAGATGGTCGTCCGCCGCCCGTTGTCCTTGACCTTACGGCATAGCGGACGTTTGGGGGAAAGCATATCGCTGCTTCATGCGCTCGACGATCATTTGGCCCTCTGGCTCGTCGATCGCGGCCCCGAAGCGGATGGTCTTCCCCTCGTACTCGAATGCGATCAAGCCCCCGGCGAGGCCCGAGAGCCTGAGGGCGGCTCCCGCGTCCCGTGGCCCAGTTGGCTGCGGCGCGACACGAAGGTTTCGGATCTTGTATAATTCGTAGGTCCGCGTCCGCCCAAGCCCCAGCACGTCACGCTTCACGTGGAGCGTACTGGTGCCAATCAGGATGCGTTCCTTGCCAACCAGCATCCAGAGCCAAATGTAGGCAGCGAAGCCCCCGCCTAACGTCCAGAATACCAACCAGATGAGAATAAAGCCTTCGGGTCCGGAGGAGCGACCAGAGAACAAGTGCGCGATCGCGGTCATCTCGCCCATGAGCCAGCCGACCAGCCACACTCCCAGAAAGAGCAGCACCAAGAGGTGACGGCGGGCCGGGATGACGATCTCCAGGCCTTCCGGCCCGCCCGTAATCGTCGAGCGCATCTTTTGATCCATTGGCATCAGTCCTTGTCCCACCAGATCAGGGCGGAGCGCATGCAGTCAGGCCAGCGATAGGCGCCATCCACGAATTGCAGACGACGAGAGAGAACCTCCCGGATAGCGACATCGTGGATGGCATCATCGAGGCGGAGGTGGCGCTTGGCCCGCGCCACGGCCTCATCCAGGGTGGAGTCGGTCCAGTGGCGGACCGGCCTCGGCTCCATGAGCACGTTGGCGTAGAAGCTAGCCGAGAGGAGCAGGTTGTAGCCCACGATGAAGTTGGGGCTGTCGTGCCACCGTCCTCGGATCCGTTCGGACAGCTCCCCGATGACGCCGTCGTGGGCGGGCACCCGCAGAGCCAGGTAGCAGGTGCGCCGGGCGCTGGCGTCCATCTTGCGGACGAAGAGGAGCAGGTCAATGGTCGAGTACGTGGCGTGGGCGGCGATGGCCACGTCGTGACGCGGCACCTCGGCCTCCAGCCAGGGGACGTCCACCACTTCCAGGTTGGTGATGCCGTGGGACGATGCCCGCTCGACCAGCACCTGGCGCATGCCCGTCAGCGGCTCCACGGCGGTGACGTGGCGTACCGCCCTGGCGATGGGCAGAGTCCAGCGGCCGATGCCCGCCCCGATGTCCAGCACCGTCATCTCCGGCGTGAGCCGCCCCAGGATATAGTCCAGGAGCAGATCCGGGAGGCCTCGCCCCCCGGCGTCGAGCTGGCGCGCCACCCGACGCCACCGCTCGACCATGTGCGCCTCGCCGTCGGCGCTGGCCTGGATGTCGCGGGAGGCGAGTTCACGCCAAAGCTCGGCCCAGCCGGTCGGGATCATGGTCTGCTCCTCAGCCCGAATCTACCCCAATCCGAAATTCCATGTGGGCGGATGCGGCAGTGTGTATCCACGGCCACCCGAAGTAGCTGCTTCTTTCATCTCGACGCCTCGCGCGGTCAGGACCCGCCGCTGGACAGCCGCAAGGTCCAGGTGGCCTTGTCTACGCTCGGCGGCCGGTACCGTTCGAATCTCGCCAGCAAGGCCTCGGGATCCTCCTCGATCAGGAGCATCTCGAGGTGCTCAGGCGTCATGAACTGCTGACTGACGGCGTGATCCAAGAACCTCACAAGAGCATCGAAGTACTGGCAGACGTTGAGCAGGCCACAGGGCTTCGCATGCAGGCCGAGCTGGGCCCAGGCAAACATCTCGAGCAACTCCTCGATGGTCCCCAGCCCGCCGGGCAACGCGATGAACCCATCGGACAGCTCGGCCATTAGCGCCTTGCGCTCGTGCATGGAGCCGACGACGCGGAGATCAGAGAGCGCGGTGAAGGCGACCTCTTTGTCCACCAGGTCCTGCGGAATGACGCCGATCACCTCGCCTCCAGCCTCCAGCACGCTGGCGGCGATCTCGTACATGACGCCAACCCGGGATCCGCCATAGACGAGGCCGATCCCGCGGCGCGTCAGCGCGTGCGCCAGCTCCCGGGCTGCCTCACGGTACTCGGGCCGCGCCCCGGGGCTCGACCCGCAGAACACGCACACTCGCCTCATGCACCTCTCCCACGTACGAACGGCACGCCGGGCCGCGATTCGCGCAGGCCGGTGCACCCATCCTTGGTCCTTGCTGCGAATCCCGATGACGCGATACCCGCGTCACGCCCTCCGGCCGAAATGGTACCCCATGATACACGAGGAGGTGGAAATGCGGAACTGCCTTGCGGGCTGTTCAGAGGGAAGGCCTATGCGGGAGTTTTGCCGCCTTGCCTGTTTCCAGCCGGTCGCCTTCGCCATGCCCATCCATTCACGGCGCAGCGAGAGAGAGCGGTCCAATGCCCTGCTCGCCCACGCCCTGCGGATCGGTCCACGCGGAGCCGCCGGAAAAGCCCAAGAAGTCTGTTACGTCCCTTTCGTCTCACGCCAGGACACTCAGGATGCAACGTCCCGGATGACTCACGAACAGGGAGCCCCCGAATGAGTCCAATGACTCCAGCATGTCCTCCGGCACGCCTACGAGAACTCGGCTTGACGGCGCTTCACGCGCCGGGCTATGTTCGGGTGGCTTGGGAGCGTCCCCGTTCTGCTTACAGGAGGGAGTGTGATGAGATACCGGTTCCTCGGATCGTCCGGCCTGCTGATCTCACGCGTCACGCTTGGGACCATGACGTTCGGCGCCCCGGACTGGGGGTGCGACGAGCAGGAGGCGCACGCCATCCTGAAGCGGTTCCTCGATAACGGGGGCAACTCCATTGACGCGGCGGACGTTTACGCGGGGGGGAGGGCCGAGGAGATCA
>CAZXXV010000247.1:0-7045 GCA_964644725.1 uncultured bacterium | reverse complement strand
CCCTGACACGGATGTAGGCCGAAGCCTAACCACTGTCACTCACTCCTCTACTCTAGCGTAATCTGTGGATGACTTTGGAGTCTTCCTCGGAGTTCTTTAGAACGCTTCTGAAAATCTGCGGTTCCCTGTCCGATCGATCCGGCTATGTCCCAACTCCAATCCACGACGAACGATTCGGGCATGGATCTTCAGTTCCTCTAATGAAACAGCCCCTCCGGCCTTGGCGTTCCGGGCACCCAGCGCTGGCGCTGGGTGCCCTTGGCGGTTACATTTGAGGGTTTTCGATGCCTGAACTTCCCGAAGTCGAGGTGATCCGCCGGGACCTGCTGCGGCGCGTTGAGGGTCGTCGGATCCAGGGTGCCAAGATCACCGAGCCGCGGCTGACCCGCCGCCGAGGGACCCCGCGGGAGGTAGTGGCGGCCCTGAGAGGGCAAAGGGTCCGGGCCCTTCGTCGGCGGGGAAAGTTCTTCGTATTCGATCTCGGACCGGAGAGCCTGATCGTTCGACTGGGAATGACGGGCCAGCTCCTCTGGTCCGAGAACGGTGACGACTTCCGTCCAGACCAGTACACCCACGCTCAACTGATCTTCGACGACGACGGGATCCTGTACTACCGCGACATCCGGAAGTTCGGAGAGATGTTCATCCTGCCCACGGAGAGCATGGAAGAGATGCTGCGGGTCGGCGTGGAGCCACTGGACCCGACGTTCACGACGGAGGTCCTTCAGAGGGTGTGTCGCTCTTCCTCGAAGATCAAATCCCTCCTCCTGAATCAGACGAAGATCGCGGGTATTGGGAACATCTACGCAGACGAGGCGCTGTTCAGAGCGGGGATCCGACCCACGAGGCGTGCAGCCTCTCTCCGGCAAGAAGAGATCCGATCCCTGCGTCGTGCCATCCGCGCGGTCCTTCAGGCCGGGATCCGGCATCGGGGCAGCTCCATTTCCAACTACCGGGATGCGTGCGGACAGCCCGGCCGCTTCGTGGCCCTCCATCGTGTCTATCACCGACACGGCAAGCCCTGTCGTTCCTGTGGGACACCGATCCGGAGGATCGTGCTGGGCCAGCGCAGCACCCACTTCTGCCCGACCTGCCAGCGGTGAGAACTAAGGCCACCGCAGAGGCGCGGGGCAAAGCCTACAGCCAAATTATCCACAGATTATGCCCGCCCGTGGCGGGTCTTGCCAGGTCGTATCACTTGCGATCCGGGCGGGTCCGCCTATGGCGCGACAGATTGCGCAGATTCCACCCCCACCCAAGCCCTCCCCCCGGGTACCCCCTGGGTGCGGGGGAGGGAGCGGGAGGGGGGTCTGCGAAATCTGCGTAATCTGCGGATTCCATTTCTCCCCTACTGGACAACCGATCCCAGCAGACGGTGGGCTGCCTCGGCCACGCGCGGCGGGAGGCCCCCCACCGTCCGCAGCTCCTCCACCGAGGCGGCGCGCAGTCGCTTGAGGCTTCCGAATCGCTGGAGGAGCAGGCGCTTCCGCCGGGCCCCGATCCCCGGAATCTCGTCCAGGACCGAACGCAGGCCGCTCTTCCCTCGAAGACTCCGATGGTACATCAGGGCGAACCGGTGCGTCTCGTCCCGCACCTGCTGGAGCAGGTGTTTGCCGCGCGAGCCGTCCGGAAGCCGGATCGGGGCCGCCCGCCCCGGTCGAAAGACCAGCTCCTCCTCCTTGGCCAGGCTGGCCAGGGGCAGGTCGGTGAGCCCCGCCTCCTTCGCGGCCAACAGCCCCACGTTGAGCTGGCCGCGCCCCCCGTCAATCAGCAGCAGATCGGGCAGCAGCCAGTCCTTCTTGGCGAACCGCCGCGTCAACACCTCATGCACCATGGCATAGTCGTCGGCGCCGGGCACCGTCTGGATGCGGAAGCGCTTGTAATCGGACCGCCGCGGCAGGCCGTCCACGAATGTGACCAGGGAGCCCACCGCCAGGGCGCCCGAGATGTTGGAGATGTCGGTGCACTCGATCCGCCGCGGCAGCCGGGGGAGGTCGAGGGCCTCCTGCACCTCCTCCATAGCCCGTTCCCGCGCCACGCCCGAGGTGAGGCTTTGCGCCAGGATGGCCTGGGCGTTGCCGACCGCCATCTCGACCAGGTGCGCCTTGGGGCCGCGTTCGGGCACGCGGATCTCCACCTGCCGGTGGGCGCGCGCCGACAGCATGGCTGCCAAGAGATCGGCCTCTGTCGGTAAGTGAGACGTCAGGATCGTCTTGGGGATCTGGCGTGCCCCCAGGTAGTACTGCGCGATCAGCGAACCCAGGACGCCCGGGGCCCCCTCCGGCCCCACGCCCTCGAATACGAAGCTGTCGCGCCCGATCAGCTTACCCCCTCGAACGATCAGGAGCTGGATCTGGACCTCGCTCCCCTCTTGGGCCAAGCCGAAGACGTCCTGGTCCTCGCCCCGGGCCGAGATCACCCGCTGGTTCTCCGTCGCGTGGCGGAGCGAGGCGATCCGGTCCCGGATCTTGGCGGCCCGCTCGTACTCCATCCGGTCGGCCGCCTCGTGCATCTGCTGCTCGAGCTGCTGGATGACCTCCTGATCTTTCCCCTCCAGAAGCAGCCGCACTTTCTGCACGATCTCGGCGTACTCCTCCCTGGTGACCAGGCCCTCACACGGTCCCAGACATCGGCCCATGTGGTACTCGAGGCACAGTGTGCGCCCCTTGATGCTCCGGCAGGTCCGCAGCGGAAACGTCCGGTTGATCAGCGCCAGGACGTCCCACATGGTCCCGGCCGGGACGTAGGGACCGAAGTAGAGCGCGCCGTCGCTCTTGATCCGGCGACTCACCTGCAGGGCCGGGAAGGGGTCCTTGAGGTTCAGACGGATGAAGGGGTAATGCTTGTCATCGCGGAGGACGATGTTGTAGCGCGGGCGCCGCTGCTTGATGAGGTTGCTCTCGAGGATCAGCGCCTCCAGCTCGTTGGCGGTGAGCAGGAATTCCACGTCGGCGATCTGGCCCACCATGCTGCCCAGGCGCTCGCCGTCGTAGCCGAAGTCGCGGTCGGTGAAGTAGGACTGGACTCGCTTCCGGAGGGACACGGCCTTGCCGATGTACAGCAGCTCGCCGCATGCGTCCTTGAAGAGGTAGACCCCGGGGGCATCGGGAAGGCTGCGGATTTTTTCCTGGAGGTCCATAGGTGTTCCTGACGAGGTAAAGAGACGGTCGCACACTTGCCCTCCCTTGTCAAGGCGCCTCCGTCCGTTGTCGGCGAGGTGGCTTGCGCGCGGAACCGTGCGGGTGTGTCCTGGATGGGTAGCAACACGGAGAACTTTTCGCCAGGGCGGCTCGCTCAGAGATTCAGCCGCGAATCCAGCGCGTCCCGGATGCCGTCGCCGAGGAGATTGAACCCGAGGACCGTGAGGAAGATGGCCAGCCCGGGGAAGATGCCGAGCCACGGCGCCTGCTCGAGATAGCCCCGCCCCGACAAGAGCATGATCCCCCACGACGGCGTGGGCGGCTGGATGCTAAGGTCGAGAGATGAGGAACGGCGCGAAGGGAGCTGTCAGCGTAAACTCAACTGTGTACGGATCGAGGACCTTCACCTCTTCCACCGGGGCACTCTCGCTCCGGCGGGGCGAGGCCGGGCCTGGGGAGCGAGGACGCAGAGGACGAGCATGAGCGTGAGCCATCACGAAGTGCGCGTCGTGTTCCTCCTTGGAATGACAGTTCAGTGCTTGACCCGGCCGAACAGCCGGACCCCCTCAGTGCCGTACTCCCGTTCGATCTGCTTCGTGTGGGCGACGACCAGATCGTAGATCCGCCGCAACTCGGCGACGGGATCCGCGTGATCATCCACGCGCAGGTTGTGATACATCCGAGGCTCTCCGCTGGCCACCAGGAGGGCTGCGGACTGCTTCCCGCGCTTGTCCCCGCCCGCCGCCTGCCCCGCCTCGAGGGCCAGGAGGAGCCGCTCCGAGAACTCGCGCTGGTCTGCCCGGACGAACACGTCGGCCATGGCCTGGAGGACCTCCGGCCCCGTCAGCATGTTCCCTGCCACGGTGAAACTGGATTCCTCCTGGTGGCCACACCACGGGACGCAATTCGCGCCCGTGTGGCAGAAGGTCCGCTCCGCGTCCAGACCGTGGACCTGCCGGATCTCCCGATCCGGGTCCGTTTCCAGCAAGGTGCGGAGCGCGACATGGATCGGCACGCCCTGGTCAAGGAGGGCCAGCCCCTGCCGACCGAGATCGGTGTTGACCCGGCCCTGGGTGGCGATGGCGCCTCGCCGGGAGACGAACGGCACCAGGCTCCCGACGTTCGGCCGCGCCGTGGAAACGGCCACGCCGAACGACCCCGTGCGCGGGTCGCGCGCTACGACCGAGAAGGTGTGGAGGTCAATCATGGGGTGGGATTCTACATCAAACGGGCCGGCCGGCGCCAGGAGATTGACCGACCTCCGGCACCGCCCGGCTCCACTCCCCACCTACCAGCCCAGTGCAAGGCCGATGAGTCGCCGGGGCGACACCCCGCCCAGGATGACGCCGCGCTCCTTGTCATAGCGAATTCCCATCGCCTTGCCGTTCGCCCAGCCGTCGAGGAGAACCACCTCGTGCCCGTGACGCTCCAAGCCCGCGATGACCTCTCGGGGAATCCGGCCCTCCGCCTCGACGCGGCCGGGGTAGGCAGCCCGGGGGTAGAAGGACGAAGGGAAGTGGACAGAGTGGAGGGTCGGCGCGTCCAGGGCCTCCTGGATGTTCATGCCGAACTCCACGTAGTTCAGGAAGAATTGCAGTGTCCACTGGTCCTGGCCATCGCCTCCTGGCGTCCCGAACACCATGAAAGGCCCTCCGTGCCTGGTAACCAGTGACGGCGTCAAGGTGGCTCGGGGACGCTTGCGCGACGCCAGGGCGTTGGGTCGCTCCGGATTGAGATAGAACATCTGGCCCCGGGTCCCCAGGGGGAAGCCCAGGCCCTTGATGACCGGCGAATCACCGATCCAGCCGCCGCTGGGGGTGGCGGCGACCATGTTGCCTTCACGATCCACGGCGTCGAGGTGCGTCGTATCCCCGACGTGGGCGTGCCCCAGCCCCAGCTCACGGACCGAGCGGGCCGCCACCTGCAGGGCGCGGCGATTGTCCCCCGCGACGTCGAAGGTGGCATAAGCCGGGATGCCCCGCCCTACATCACCAGGACGCATCTCCCTCGACGCTTCCTTGCCGATGAGGCCGCGTCGCTCCGCGGCATACTCCTTCGAGAGCAGGACGTCCAGCGGCACCTTGTCGAAGAGCGGGTCGCCGTAGTATGCCTCGCGGTCGGCGAACGCCAGCTTCGCCGACTCGATCAGGAGGTGCAGATACTCCACCGAGTTGTGTCCCAGGGACTTGAGGTCGAACCCCTCCAGAATGGCCAGGTGCTGCAGGAAGACCGGTCCCTGCGTCCACGGCGGGCACTTGTGGACGTCGAGATCGCGATAGCGGAGGGTCACCGGTTCTTCAACTGTCGCGTGCCATTCCGCCAGGTCCTCGAGGGTGACTAGGCCGGTATGCGCCGTGCCGCTGGCGTCCTCGACCGCGTTCTTGGCGATGAAGTCCACAATACGTTCGGCGATCTCCCCCTTGTAGAACACGTCCCGCGCCGCCTCGATGCCGGCGAAGCGCCCTTTCTGCCGGGCCGCCGTCTCTGCCCGGCACATCGCCTTCAGGGCATTGGCCCAGTCCGGGTTGCGGAGCACCTCGCCAACCGCGGGCACGCGCCCCTTGGGGCAATAGATCTCGGCGGTTGTGGGATACCGTTCGGTGAACTTGCGCGCATTGGTAGTAAGAGCGATGTGCAGGCCATCGTAGACCGGAAAGCCGTTCTCGGCCAATTCGATGGCAGGCTGCAGAATCTGGGCGAAGCTCATGGTCCCAAAGCGCGCCACGGCTGTTGCCCACGTGTCCACCACCGCGGGGACACACGCAGGCAGGTACCCATCGCCGGGGATGAGGTCAATGCCGTGCTCGCGGCACCACTCGATAGTGAATGCCTTCGGCGACCACCCCATCCCGCTGACAGCGAAGGCCTTTCTTTCCTTGGCCGAATAGATCAGCATCGGCACCTCGCCGCCGATCCCGTTGCTCTGCGGCTCCAGGAGGTTCAAGCAGAAGCCCATCGCCGCCGCCGCGTCGATCGCATTCCCGCCCTGCTCCATGATGCGAAAGCCCGCAGCCGTGGCCAGATAGTGTCCGGAAGTAACGACCCCGCGCGTGCCCATGATGACAGGACGGGTGGTGAAAGTTGGCATATGGCACTCTCCTTCCGGACGATCATGGCCCCTGGTTTCTATGCGTCCTCAGCGCCCAATGGCTGGCTCAACTGTGAACAAGTCAGCCCAGCAGTTCCTTGAGGGTCAAGGCGTTTGCGACGGCGTGGGCGTTGGCATCGTTGTTGAAATAGACATAGACGCTCCGACCCTCATCCAGCCAGCCTCGGATTCGGTCCGCCTCACGACGCAGCGCAGTGCGAGAGTAAACCCCTGCATAGAGGTCCCCGGCACCGTGACGCCGAATATACACGAAGTCGGCGGTGATTGGCCCCTCTACAGACAATTCAGGCCAGTCCGCCAGACAAAGGGCGACGTTGGCTTTCTCCAGTGCAGCCAGGACCTCTGGCGCCAACCAGCTGGGCTCGCGGAACTCGAAGGCCACCTGCACATCCGGGAGAATCTTCTGGTGGCCCAGATATTCGAGGAATAGGCGCAGGCGGGCTGGATTGGCCCGGCTGGAGGGAGCCATCTGGAACAGGATGGGGCCGAGTTTGCCCTTGAGTCCGGCCGCCCGGCGCAGAAACTCTGCGGCCGATCTGTCCGGCTCCAGGAGGCGTTTCACGTGCGTGATGAAGCGGCTGGCCTTCAGGGCAAAGCAGAACCCGGCCGGAGCCTGATTGCCCCAGCGGACGAAGACCTCGGGGCGTGGCAGCCGGTAGAAGGTGTTATTGACCTCCACCGTGTCAAAGAATCGTGCGTAGTGCTGGAACCAGGCGACCGGTTTCATCTCTTGCGGGTAGAAGACCCCGGACCAGTGTGGATAATTCCAGCCACTGGTTCCGATCCAGCAGCGGGC
>CAZXXV010000246.1:1661-7049 GCA_964644725.1 uncultured bacterium | reverse complement strand
ACGCTCATCCCCATCTTCAGGTACATCACGATGCTGTGCGCCGTGCAGAGGCGCATGGCCATCTCGCCACGGCCCGTGCACGCGGCGGCGCCATACCGGTTGTCGGCGTAGTTGCCCGCGCCAATCACGGGGGAGTCGCCGAGCCGGCCGGGGTACTTCCACGCCCAGCCACTGGTGCTCACCCCCGCGGCCAGATTGCCCTGCGCATCCATGGCGATCAAGTTGACGGTCTCATTCGGCCGCTCGGGATCGACGGCCAGCTTGGCGAACCTCCTGATACTGTCGAGGTATCTCATGCGCTCCCTGTACACAGACGGCACGTCGCCCTCGAAGATCTCGCGCCAGACCTTTTCCGCCTCGGGGGTGAGAAGGTTCCGTTCGGGAAATCCCATCTCCCTGGCGAAGCGCTCCGCGCCGCTGCCCACCAGCATGACGTGCGGGAGCTCTTCCATCACCTTGCGGGCCAACGAGATGGCGTGTTCGTAATTCCTCACGGCCCCCACCGCACCCGCCCGCAGGGTCAGCCCGTCCATCACGCTGGCGTCCAGCTCGACCTCACCCAGCAGATTCGGCAGGCCCGAATAGCCGACGGTGTGGTCATCCGGGTTGCTCTCGACGAGCCGAACGCCCGCCTCGACCGCGTCCAGGGCGGAGCCGCCATTCCGGAGCACGCGCATCGCCTCCTGGATGCCGACCTGCCCATTCGCGCTGGCCACCACGAGCATTCGCTGACCCTCCAAGCTTTTCTGAAGACCGCACAGAGAGATCCCGCCAACGGGGTCGGATGCGATTGCGCGAGGCTATCCAACGCGTGCCTGCCTGTCAACAAGCAAGCCCGCTCCAACCTCAGGCGCGAATCTCCAACTCGCTGAATCAGTCCACCGGCGAATTGACCCCTTGCCAGAGCGCGTGGTACGCTGAGCTCATATTCCAACTGAAAATTTTCAAGTGATCGAGGATCATGACCGACTTCGAGTCCGCCATCGCATCCGTCCAGGAGATCCTGGGTTACCGGTTTCGCAATCCGACCCTGCTTGCCCAGGCCCTCGGCGCATGGAACCTTCCCTTGAGTCCCGAAGCGGCCGCGGCTCGCCAGCGACTCGAGTTCCTGGGCGACGCCGCGTGGGACTTCGCGGTGGCCGCCGCGGCGTTTCGCGCCCGGCCGGACGCAACCGCCGGTGACCTCACACGCTTTCGCGCTACCTGGTGCAGCACGACGGGGCTTGCGGACCTCGCCCGCCAGATTGGTCTTCCGGCACCGGAAGGCCCGTCCGCACCGGCGCCGACCGAGCGTGTGCTGGCCGAGATCTTTGAAGCGGTCCTCGGCGCGATGGTCGAGGATGGGGGCCTCGACGCCGTCCGATCGCTGGCCCATCGCGTGATCGCCCAAGAAGGAATTCCCGCCACCCCACCGCCCGTGGACCCCAAGTCTGCCTTGCAGATGCTGGTCCAGGCCCGCTTTGGCACGTTGCCGGCCTACCGCCTTCTGGAACGACGGGGACCCCCCCACCACCCGACCTTTCGCGTTGCAGTCAGGGTCCACGGCGGGGAGGACGAAGTCCAGGCTGAAGCCGAAGGCAGCAATCGCCAGGCCGCGGAACAGGAGGCAGCCAGACTCGCGCTGGAGCGGCTGAACCAGGTGTCTGAATCTTAGGCACAATATCTCGTGGCGTTGGCCCTAGCGCGACCCTATTCCTGGTATTTCCGGCTTGACATCCTCGTCTCATCCGTGTTACCGTGCGCCGGTTCATAACGGTTGTGGCAACCCTCGCCCCTCCCTGGAGGGGGAGGCAGCCGAATGCACCTCGCCAAAATCTCCCTTTTCGGTTTCAAATCCTTCGCGGACAAGGTCGAACTTTCCTTTGAGCCCGGGATCACCGCGATCGTTGGACCAAACGGCTGCGGCAAGAGCAACATCTCCGACGCCGTCCGCTGGGCCCTGGGAGAACAGAGCGCCAAGCTCCTGCGCGGCGATCGGATGGATGATTTCATCTTTGCTGGCAACGGTCGGCGAAAGCCCCTCGGTCTCGCCGAAGTTTCTCTCACCCTCACGCGGAACGAGGGCGAACTTCCCACCGACTACGAAGAGGTAAACGCGTCCCGCCGCCTCTACCGATCGGGCGAGAGCGAGTACCTGCTGAACAAGGTCCCCTGCCGCCTCCGCGACATCCAAGACCTGTTCCTTGACACCGGCCTGGCCGGCGAGCCGTACGCCCTCATCGAGCAAGGAAGCATCGGCAACGTCGTCAACGCCAGGCCGGCCGACCGCCGGGTCCTCATCGAAGAGGCGGCCGGCATCATGAAATACAAGACCAAGAAGCGGGCCGCCCTCAACAAAGTCGAGGCCACGGAACAGAACCTCTTGCGGATCCGCGACGTCATCGCGGAGGTGGAGCGGCAGCGGAACTCGTTGAAGCGCCAGGCCAACAAGGCCGAGCGATACCGTGAGCTGGATCGGCGGGCCACGGAACTGAAGCTGTATTTGAAATTCCGCGAACACACCGCCCTCTGGGAAGAACTCCAGGCTATCCTGGCTCGCCTGGAGCCGATGCAGCAAACCCTGACCGGGCTCCGCGCCGGGATCGCCGCCTCGGAGGCAGACCTGGAAACGCGCCGCCTCCAGGCCCTGGAGCAGGAACAGGCTGTTTCCAACGCCCAGGAGGCGCTGTACGCCCTTCGCGGGCAGATCGATCGCGACGAAGCAGAACTCCGCAACCTCACCCAGCAGATCGAGGCCGCCACCGCGCGACAGGCGGAGAATGAAGCCGCCCTTGCCACCCTGGGCGACCGGGTGCGCGGCCTGCTGGCAGAAATCGAAGCCGGCGCCTCCCGCGCGACCGCACAGGAGCACGAGGTCGCGGCATTGGAGGCGGCCCTGCCCGAGGAAGGGCGGAAGCTGCGTGAGGCCGAGGCGGCCGTCGAATCCGGCGTGGCGGCGCTGGAGCAATTGCGGGGAGAGGCCGCCCACCAGGCCACGCAACTCGCCCTGAAGCGCAACGAACTGGCGACGCTCTTGGAGCGGTGCCGGCAGATGACCGCCCAGGCGGAACGGCTGCGCCTGCACCAGGCCGAGGCCAGCACCCAGCGCGAAGGGGCCGAGGCCTCCTTCTCGGCCGACGAGGCCCGTCGCCTCGAACTCCTGGAGCAGCAGAGCGCGGCCCGGGCCCGCCGGGAGGCCGCCCAGGTGGAGGCTGAGCGCGCCCGCGAGGCGCGCCGGCGGTTGGAGGCCGAGCTCACCGGCCTCACCGCGGATGTGGAGCGCCAGCGCGGGCGCCTGGGATCCCTCCACGAACTCCGGACGCAGTTCGCCGATTTCGAAGAGGGCAATCGGCTCCTCCTCCAAGCGGGACGGGATCGGCGCCTGGCCGGTATCCTCGGTCCTCTGGCCGAAATCCTGGAAATTGCTCCTCGACACGAAAAGGCGCTGGAGGCCATCCTGGGTGCCCACCTGCAAGGGGTGCGGGTCCAGACCTGGGCCGAGGCGAAGGAGGCCCTGGCTCACCTGTTCCGGTCCGGACAGGGACGCGCGACCCTGGTGAGCCCCATGCCAACGGGCGAGGGAACCTGGAGTCATCAGGTGCGGGACGAGCTGGCGGCCCAGCTGGCCGACCTTCCCAAGGAGCTGCAGGGACAAATCGAGGGGATGGCGCTCGATCTCTTGCGGGCACCCCAGGGTAGCGAACCGTGGGTGGTAAACCTGCTTGCGGACGCTGTGATCGTGAGCGATTTGGACGCGGCCCAGGCGATCGCTCGCGAACTCCCCGGGCCCTTCACGCTCGCCACGCTGGCGGGCGAGGTTCTCACGCACCGGGGTACCATGACCGGTGGCACGCCGGCCCCCCAAGGCCTCTTGGCCCAGCGCCGCGAGGTGCGCGAGCTGGAGGAGGCTCTGGCTACCAGCGAGCTCGGTCTGGCCGGCCTCCGCGAGGCGCTGGCCATCGTCTCCGCGGACGTGGCGACGGCCGAGCGGGCCGTCGAGGCGGCGGGGGCGGCCGAGCGCCAGGCGGAACTGGATCTTCTGGCCATCGAGAAGGACCTGGCGGCCAAGCGAGCCGAGGAGGCACGCCTCAGCCAGCAACTCGAGCTCTTCGGGATCGAGCTGCAGGCCGTCGAGGCGGACCTCGGCCGGATCGCGGTCGAGGTCGAAACGCTCCGCGCATCCACCGCCGCGGGAGAGGCCGAAGCACGCGAGTTGAGCGAAGCCGTCGCCGCCCGTGATGCCGAAGTCGCCGCTCTGCGCCAAGCCCGCGAGAGCGTGGCCACCCACCTGGCTGAACAGCGGGTGATCCTGGCCTCGCGGACGGCCCAGCGAGACGAGACGCTCCGCGACCTCGCCCGGATGCGGAACGAGTTGCAGACCGCAGAAGCGGAGACCGCCCGCCTCACCCAGGAGTCGGCGGATCTCACCCTCCGGCAGGGCCGGCTGGCTGAGAGCTGCGAGCGGCTGCGGGAGACCCTGTCATCCCTTCATCGCGACGAAGAGGGACGCCAAGCCGCGCTCGTGCAGATGCAGGAGGCCCGGGCGGCCGCGCAGGAGGCCATTCGCCAGCTCGAGGAGACGCTCCGGACGAAGCGGCGCGAAGAGATGGTACTCGGCGAAGAGATCGCCGCCCTGGGGACGAGGCGGGGCGAGCTCAAGACGGCCATGACGCACCTGGAGCAGACCCTCTGGGAGGAACACAACGTCAGCCTGCCCGAACTCCGCGAGCGGTTCGCCGAGATCACGTGGGAGATCGAGGCAGCCCAGACGGAACTGGAATCCCTGCGGGCCAAGCTAGTGGAACTGGGCCCCGCCAACCTGGGCGCCCTGGAGGAATACGAGGCGCTCTGCCAGCGGCACGAGTTCCTCACCAGCCAGGCCGCGGACCTGACCAACTCCGTGGCGTCCCTCCGGCAGGCCATCGCCGAGATCAACAAGACGATCCAGTCACTCTTCGATGCGACCCTGGTCATGGTGAACCAGCACTTCGACCACTACTGGCGCCGCCTGATCGGCGGGGGAAGCGCGCAGCTTCGCCTGGTGGAGCCGGCCGAGGGCGAAGAGGACGAGGAGCCGGGCGTCGAGATGCTCCTCAAGATCCCGGGCAAGCGGGCCACGATCCTGTCGCTGCTCTCGGGCGGCGAGCGCGCTCTGGCGGCCCTGGCCCTCCTGCTCGCCCTCTTCACCGCCCGGCCCAGCCCCTTCTGCCTGCTGGACGAGGTGGACGCCCCCCTGGATGACGCCAACGTGGAACGGTTCGTCGCCGTGCTGAATGAGATGTCGCAGACCGCCCAGTTCATCGTCATCACCCACAACAAGTGCACCATGGAGGCGGCGAACATCCTGTATGGGATCACCATGGAGGAGGAGGGCGTGTCCAAGGTGATCTCGGTCCGCATGAAAGCCGC
>CAZXXV010000246.1:0-1561 GCA_964644725.1 uncultured bacterium | reverse complement strand
GGATGGCCTCCACCGACTTCCAGGCGGTTCTGACTGACCTCTTGCGTAGGGTCGCAGGTTCGCGCGGCGCGATCCTGCTGGATCAGGAGGGCATCCCCATCGCCCAGGCGAGCCTGGGACCGGGTCTGGACCTCGAGGCGGCCGGCGCCGGAGCCGGCCTGCTCCTGCGAGAGACGCTGGCCGCAGCCGAACGGCTCGGCCAGGGAACGGTCGGCGAGGTCCTGCTCGAGGGCGAGCGCATGACGGTCGCCATGATCCCGCTGAAGAATGCTTGCAGCCTCTGCCTGCTCCTGGGCCCGGAGGCAGTCTTGGGCCGAAGCCTGTTCGAGGCGCGAAAGGCCGCATTCGCCCTGGATCAATCCCTCTGATGCCCGCCGAGGTCCCTCCCACCGCTCCATCCGGTTTCTTGTCTCGCCTGCGTGACGGCCTGCGCAAGACTCGCGACGGGCTTCGTCAGAAATTGGAAGGGGTGTTCGTCGGCGTCCCCCTCGATGAAGCGACCCTGGAGATCCTGGAGGAGGCCCTCCTTTCCTCGGACCTGGGCCCAGCGACCACGGCCGCCATCCTCGAACCGGCTCGCGCCGCCTTCCGCCGCCAGGGGATCACCACGGTCGAGGCCATGCGCGACCTCTTGGCTGAGCGCGTGGCGGAGTTGCTCCAGGTCGGCCCCCCACCGCGGCCCCCCCTGGGTCCCCCCCACGTCACTCTGTTCCTCGGGGTGAACGGCTCCGGCAAAACGACGACGATCGCGAAGCTGGCCAAGCGCCATCGCGACGCGGGCGAGGCTGTGCTCCTGGCCGCGGGCGATACCTTCCGCGCCGCCGCCATCGAGCAGCTCCAGATCTGGGGCCGACGGATCGGCGCCGACGTGATCGCCCACAAGCCCGGAGCCGATCCCGCTGCCGTCATCTTCGATTCCTGCAAAGCGGCCACGGCCCGGAAAGTTCAGCGCCTCCTGATCGACACGGCCGGCCGCCTGCACACCCGGCAGAATCTCATGGAGGAGCTGAAGAAGATGCACCGGATCATCGCCCGCGAGGTGCCCGGCGCCCCCCACGAGACCCTCCTGGTCCTAGATGCCACGACGGGGCTCAACGCCATCGCCCAGGCGCGGGAGTTCCATCAGGCCGTGGGCGTCACGGGCCTCGTCATCGCCAAGCTGGATGGCACGGCGAAGGGCGGCGCGGTGGTGGCCATCGCCCAGGCGCTCCAGATCCCCGTGCGCTACGTGGGTGTGGGTGAGGCCCCTGACGATCTCCAGCCGTTCGACCCCCGCGAGTTCGCCGTCGCGCTGTTCTCCTGATGAAACTCAGTTGGCGTCCGGTGCTTCTTTGCGCGCCGCGGCCACGGCAACGTATGCGTTCACGAGGGGGTGGGCCTTGCCCTTGAGCGCTGCCCGTTCGGGTTGGAACAGCGTCGCGAGAAAGAATGGGTGCCCCTCCAGTTCCACCGCTCTCACATCGCCTGAGAGATCCCGCCCAGAAATCCTGAGCGCGCTACGTGCCGGGAGTTGCTCATACCGAGGATTCAGACCGTAACTGCAGTGGTACTCTTCTTCGGC
>CAZXXV010000245.1:0-7065 GCA_964644725.1 uncultured bacterium | reverse complement strand
CGCGAACGAAGCGGCGCGAGCGAACGTGTAGCCTAAGTTTCGCGCCGCTGAGTAAAGGAAGCGCCATGATCGTCGCATGCGGTTTCTCCCGTTGGGCACAAGAGGAAGTTCATCCTGGGCTTATAACACGCGACTGTCGGCCTCGCAAAGAAAATCCGTGCACGAGGGGACTCCATTCCTCGGATAGCGGGACATCGCACAGACGATGACGCGTCCCGGATCCTGCGAATTCCCTCTTGACATCAGCGACAGGGCTACAGCATGCTCAATGGCGTCGGCGTCCGAGGGCAGGGGATGGGGCAGGGCAGGGTGGAAGGCGGCTCAAGCGAGCTCCAAAGAGGGCCGGGCCGCAGCGCGATCGAAAACCAAATTTGTATCACCTCAGGCCGGAACGCGGGAAGCGCGCCCGCGCCGCCCTCTCCCAGAACGAGTTCAACGACGACGCGCCCATCGAGATCGATATGACGGTCCAGGTGAAGCCGTAGAGGCGCCGGCGTCGCGTTGGACGCCGGACCCGAAGATAGCGCGAAGGAGCGAGACATGGCGAAGTCAGTGGAAGAAGTCCGCAGGGACATGCCCTATCTCAAGGATCTGGTGTACCTGGACAGCGCCTCGGTGGTGCCCGCGCCCCTGCCGGTGATCAAGGCCATGGAGGAGTACCTCTACAGCCATCCCTTCAACTACGGCGTAGGCGTGTGGAAGCGCTCGGTCGAAGCGGCGGAGCGGGTGAACGAGGCTCGGCGCATCGCCGCGCGCGCCATCGGAGCCACCTCGGAGGCCGAGGTCGCCTTCACCAAGAACACCACCGAGGCGATCAACCTAGTTGCCCAGGGTCTCGACTGGAAGCCTGGAGACGAGATCGTCCTGACGGACCTGGAGCACCAGTCGAACGCCATCCCCTGGATGCGAGCCGCGCAGGAGCATGGTGGCAGGGTGAGGTTCGTCCCCGCCGACGCCGACGGCATGGTGGACCCCGCCGACGTGCGCAGGGCGATGACGCCCGCGATCCGGCTGGTGGCGTGCACCCACGTCTCCAACGTCTTCGGCACCATCCAGCCGGTCAGGGAGATTACCCAGATTGCCCATGAACACAGGGCCCTCGCCTTCGTGGACGCCGCCCAGTCAGCAGGTCGCATCCCGGTGCGGGCGGATGAGATCGGCTGCGACTTCGTCGCCTTCTGCGGCCGCAAGGCCCTCATGGGACCCCAGGGCACCGGCTTCCTATGGGGCCGCCTGGAGCTGCTGGAGAAACTCCAGCCCCTCACGACCGGCAGCCGGGCGGCCAACGTAGTGGACGAGGAACGCTTTAAGGTCAATCGCCCCCCGCACAAGTTCGAGGCCGGCGTGCTGAACACCTCGGGGGTCATCGGCCTGGGCAGGGCCATCCAGTACGTGGAAGAGATCGGTTACAACGCCATCCTCACCCACATCCGGGATCTGACGGCCTACATGATCGAGACCCTGCGGGCCACGCCCAAGGTGATCTTCCACGGCAGCGCCCGGCTGGACCGGCAGGCCGGCATCGTGATGTGGAACGTGGAGGGGATGGACCCGGATCAGGTGGCCAGGGAGCTGGACCGGATTGGAAACGTGGCCGTCGCCTCGGGCGCCCAGGGCTCGCTTTTGGCGATCAAGCCCAAGGGGGTGACCTCCATCGTCAGGACGTCGGTCCACTACTGCAACACCCGAGGAGACCTCGATGCCCTGGCGGCGGCCCTGCGGAAGATCGTGACCCGGTAGGGGTAATTGGAATCTGCTTTCCTCTTGACATCGGCGACCTCGACTGGCGGTCCGCATCGCGCTAAGATGAGCACCTTGGGGAAAAGAGGAGGGAGTCATGGAGGAGAAGATCATCGGCATCATGGGAGGCATGGGGCCGGAGGCCACCGTTGACCTCTTCCGCAAGATCGTCGCCGCGACGCCCGCGAAGACCGACCAGGAGCACCTGCGCATCATCATAGACTGCAACCCGAAGATCCCCTCCCGGCCCGCGGCGCTGCTGGAAGGTGGGCCGGACCCCACGCCGCTGCTCCAGTCAACCGCCCGGAACCTGGAGCGGGCGGGCGCCGATTTCCTGGTGGTGGCGTGCAACACCGCCCATCTCTTCTACGGCCGGATCGTGGAGGCGGTGCGGATCCCGGTGCTCCACATCGTGGACGAGGCGATCAGCGAGGCGCAGCGGCGCTACCAGGGACTCCAATCGGTGGGCGTCTTGGCCGGCCGGGGGGCCATCCGGCTGCGCCTGTACCAGGACAGGTTGGAAGCCAAAGGCATCAGGGCCATCGTGCCCTCGGATGAGGACCAGGAGATCGTCGTGTCGGTCATCTATAGTGTAAAGGCCGGAGACAAGGGCCCGGCCGTGCGGGCGAAGATCCGGGAAGTGGCCGAGCGGCTCGCTCATGCGGGGGCCCAGATCGTGTTCACCGGCTGCACCGAACTTCCCCTGGTGCTCGAGGATGGCGATGTGGGCGTTCCGGTATTGGACCCCACCGACGTGCTGGCCGAGGCGGCGGTTTGCTTCGCCCGGGGGCGGTGAGGAGTCCACCCCGGCCGCTCGGTCCTCCTTACCGTTGGAGATCGCGGGCCGCTCTTGCCGCTATGCGCTTGCCTTCCCTTCATCGGCTTGATCGAGCAGGGCGAGCTCATTGAAAAGATGTTCTCGCAACTTCGTCGCCTTCGGATAGTCCCTTCGGCACTTCACGCACGCGAGCCAAACGAGGCTGGACATCCCGGCTCCCTCCCTTCGTCTGTCGTCCGCTCCTCTTCGGTGCAAGAACCATCAGGCGTGGGGCCGCCTGTCGGGCAAGGGCCGGCTCCCGCTGCGCGACGGAGGCCCCACATCGCGACGCCTCCAGAATGCGAACGACCTGCGGGGCCCCTGAATCCCGCGCCGCCGCATTTGCCAGGCCGATCCGGCGGGCGACCTGCCGGAGCGGGTAGTGGGCGACCCCGAGGTGGCGGTCATGCGAGAAAGCTTCGCGCATTCTGGCAGTCGGTGATATGCTCTGCGCGGCACAGGGGCGTTGGCGACCGTTCAGACACCTCGCGGGAGCCCTCGGAAGGCTCCTTTGTGGCCTCGTGCTTCCGCGCTGAGTATAGACCGTGACCCCGGAACCCGATAAGGCCGGCGGCTTCCTGGTCGGGAAGATCGCAGGAGGCCAAATCCGAAATCGCGATCGCCAGGAGGAGACAATGAACGAACAACGGATGCCCGTGTCCGCTCTCGACACCCCTGCGGTCGTAGTGTACATGGATGTGCTGGAGGCGAACATCGCGGAGATGTCGAGGCTCGCCTCAGAGGCGGGGGTCAAGCTGCGGCCCCACACGAAGGTCCACGAGTGCCCGGACATCGCCAAGCTGCAGATTGCAGGCGGCGCGTGTGGAATCGAGGTGGGAACCGTCGAGCGGGCGGTTTGCATGGCGGCAGCGGGGATCGACGACATCCTCATCGCCCACCCATTCTACGGCGACCGGAAACTGAACACCCTCCGGCGACTCCTCGAGAAACCGGGCCTGAAGATCACCGTGCTGGTTGACATGATGGAGCAGGCAGACGGGATTTCGCGGCTGGGGCAAGTCCTCGGCAAGACGATTCCCGTGCTCCTGAAGATCAACACGGGGGGAGATCGGTTCGGCGTTCGTCCGGGTGGGCCGGCGCTGCACATGGCGAAGCAGCTCTGCCGTCTCCCGGGGATTGCCTTCGAGGGAATCTACGCGCACGAGTCGGGAGGGAAGCCGACCCAGGAGAGCTTGGACCGTCTGGCACTCGAGGTCGCAACGATGACGGCGGAAACCGCGAGGCTCTTGACGAAGGCGGGGATCCCCGTAGCGCACGTGTCCGTTGGGGCCTCGCCCACGCTGCGGCCCACGTGCGCCCTCCTGAAAGGAAAGCAATTCCCCGAGATCACGGAGATCCATCCGGGGCACTGCGTGATCGGCGACATGTGGCACGTCCACGCGCTCGTCAACACGCGAGAGGCGTGTGCGGCCGCGGTCGTGTGCGCGGTGATGAGCACCGTCGACCCGAGGTACGTCGTGATCGATGCGGGGTACAAGACCTTTGGAGCCGATTCGCTCATCCAGTATCGCGACATGCCGGGCTTCTTCTGGCAAGGAAGGCCGAGCTACGGTTCGGTGCAAGGCCGCCCGGACCTCTGGCTGGGACGTCTCGCCGCGGAGAGTGCCTGCGTGTACTACATGGAGCCGAGTATCGGGCCCGAGAAACGGCTCCGGGTTGGGGATCGGCTGGAAATCGTCCCCAACAACGCCACGCTGGTGATCAGCATGCAAGAGAAGATCTACGGGGTCAGACACGGCGTGGTCGAGCGAGTCTTCGCGGTGGCTGGAAGGGATTGGAGGGCATCGCCCTGATCATCGGGGTCGACGTGATCCCGGATATGTTCCGGACGACGCTCAACGTGGTCGACGACCTCTCCGGGGCAATCATGGTCGCAGCCACTGAGAAGGGAATGCTGCGACGAGACATACTGTCCGGGGAGCGTGAGCTGTCCCCCGACGAGATCACCTTTACGGGAGTAGAAAAGGAGTAACAGAAAAGAGGCGGGGCAGCACCTGGGAGAAGGCCGCCGGGTCGGCCAATCCGGGGAGAGCCAGGAATCCTGCGTCAGCGGTGGCGCACCTCGCGTCGGGCAGGTGCGTCACGTGGAATTGGCCGGCGGGTAACGCATCAGTTCCTGCGAAAGTCCCCCAGCGGCCCAGATGGGGGCGCTGACAGGCCACCTGAGGCTCTCGCGTCAGGCTGCAGAAAGGAGTCGTCGAATGGATCCCGAACGGTTCGCCCCCACCGCGTCGAAGGCTCTGACCGAGGCTTATCGGGACTTCCCGGCGACCGAGCGCTGGACGTACCTGGATGTCGCGGCACGGTGCGTCTTCCCGCGATGCGTCCGTGAGGCCATGGACAAACACCTGGATCATCGGATGCTCGACGGGGGAAACAAGCCGAAATTCTTCGAACTCATCGAGGAGACCCGCGGGCGGTTCGCGACGTTGGTCCATGCCGACCCCGACGAGATCACGTTCACCAAAAACGTGTCGGACGGCCTCAACATGGTGGCGACGGGTCTGGATTGGCGCCCCGGCGATAACGTCATCCTATGCCCCGATCTGGAACACCCGAACAACATCTACCCGTGGCTCAACCTCCGACGCCTCGGGGTCGAGGTCCGCGCCGTTCCGCCTCGGGCCGGCGCCATTTCCGTGGAGGACCTGCTGGCTCGGGCGGACGCCCGCACCCGTGTCATCACCGTGTCCAGCGTGACCCTCGCGCCCGGATTCCGGACGGATCTCGACAGCCTGGGACGGGCCTGCCGCGAGCGGGGGATCATGTTCGTCGTGGATGCGGCCCAGTCGGTCGGTGTTCTGGTCACTGACGTCCGGCGGTCCTGCATCGACGCCCTATCCGTGTCGACGCAGAAGGGGTTGCTCGGCCTGTACGGGATGGGGTTCCTCTACTGCCGACGGGAGTGGGCGGAGCGGATGCAGCCCGTTTACCTGGCGCGTTTCGGCGTGGATGTGGGCGAGGCGCACGAGGCGTCCATGGGTGAGTTCGAATTCCGCCTGCGGCCAGCGGCCCGGCGGTTCGACCTCGGGAATTACAACTTCCTGGCCGCTGCGGCCGCCAATGCCTCGATCCAGTACTTGCTGGAATGGGGTCCCGCCGCCATCGAAACCTACGTGGTCGGCCTGGCGCATACCTTGGCTCGGGGGATTCTGGATCTCGGGCTCCCGGTCTGCGGCGGGCGGCCGGGGCCGCATCTCGCCCACATCGTTACCGTGGGCGAGATCGGGCGCGGCGGCCATGACTCGACCGATGACCCCCGATTCGGCGCGCTCTACAAGTATCTCGCGGAAAACCGGGTCAAGCTGTCCATCCGGCGCGGCGCGCTGCGGTTTTCGCTGCACGTCTACAACACGGCCAGCGACGTGGAACGGGTCCTCGACCTCGTCAAGCGCAAATGGTGAGGGGCAGCTCATAAGTTCCCGGCCGACCCGATTCGGGCGGCATGCATCGTGGCATCCTCGTGGATCTCCCCTGGCCGAAGCGAGCGATAGGCCGCACGCATGGACGATGGATAGGCCGTGTGGTCAAGTGTGACTTTGGATTTGACATTGCCAGGAGAACTTGATACCGGTTGGGCCTCTGACCCATGCGGCGTCCGGATGGGGAGGGGTTCTGGGATTCCCGGCAAGGGGGACATCATGAACTGGCAGGAAGTGCGCGAGCAGTTTCCGGTGACCAAGGAATACCTCTTCTTTGACCTGGCCAACAAGTGTGCGTTGCCGCTCTTCGCCACCCGGGCGATCCAGGAGTACATCGCAAAGCAGCAGGCCACCAGCGGGGACAAGGACGAATGGTTCCGTGCCATCGACGAGGCCCGGGCCCGATTCGCGCAACTCATCAACGCGAGCCCCAACGAGATTGGCTTCACGAAGAATACGTCCGAGGGGCTGAACATCGCCGCGAGAGGCATCCCCTTCAAGTCCGGGGACAACGTGGTCCTCAATGCCAGCGAGCACCCGAATAATATCTATTGCTGGCTGAACCTGGAGGGGGAGGGCGTGGAGGTCCGGTGGGCGCCCACCCGGAACGGCATGGTCCTGCTGGAGGATCTAGAGACCCTGGTCGACGGTTCAACGCGCGCCGTGGCCATCTCCCACGTCACTTACGCGCCCGGCAACCGGAACGACATCCAGGCGATTGGGGAGTTCTGCCGCCCACGGGGGATTTACACCGTGGTCGACGCGGTGCAGGCCCTGGGGACGCTCCGGGTTGACGTCACCGAGTTAGGGATCGACATGCTGGCCACGAGCGGCCACAAGGCCCTCTTCGCCCCGCATGGCGTAGGGGCCTTCTACTGCCGGAAACCGATCATCCCGGACATCAAGCCGGTCTACGTGGCCCGGTCGGGCATGATGGGGGGAGCGGCGGTCGAGCACGATTCCCAGCGGTATGAGCTGCGGGTCTCTCCCACTGGAAGGGGATACGAGATCGGGAACTACAACTACCTGGGGATCACCGTCCTCAACGAGAGCCTGAAGTATCTG
>CAZXXV010000244.1:2973-7068 GCA_964644725.1 uncultured bacterium | reverse complement strand
GGCGCTGGCCCGGAAAAGGAAAAGGCGCCCCGAGGGGCGCCCTGCTATGCGACCCGGGAATGAGAACGGTCAGGTGCGCGGCGGCACCCGGAACGGCGTATGGCAGGAACCGCATGCCTGCCTGCCAAAGTCCTTGATGACGGCCTCCGTGGCCGCGGCGTCCTTTGTCTTGGCTGTGTCGCGCAACTTCTCCGCCCAGGTCTGCATGGCGTTGGCGGCGCTTTCGAATTCGGCCCACTTCTGCCAGATCTCCGGTTTCGCGTTGGACTTCTCCGTGAGGGATCCCTGAGGGAAGAGGGCCGGGATGTGCTGGGCGAGGACCGCCATGGTTTCCGCATTCACTGCGATAGCCTCGATGTTCCCCGCCTTGAACTTGGCCTGGGCGTCCGCCCAACTTGCGCCGTTCAACTTCATGAGCCGCTGGCGGTCGGCCACCACGTCACCCGACATCACCTTGGGTCCGGATTGGGCTGCGGCAAATCCGATGACCACCAGGGTCGCCAGGCAGCCAATGACGATCGCGGTGCGCAGGTTCGGGTATCGTTTCATCTCGCCTCCTTTGTTGCGTGGGCGGTCCGACGGGTATCCGGCAGTGAGCACCGAGACCCGGGACCAGTTGCGGCTGACGGTTCCGACGCTACTTTCCAATCTTGTTGCGTATGGGAGGGATGGTCTTCAGGTACCGTGCGATGGCGAGCCGGTCCGCCTTCGTGAGGTCCTTGTATCCGGCTGACGTCCCCTCGATGACTTCACCCATCAAGCCTCCGGCGACATCGCCGTCCGGCTTGTTCCCGGTCTCGAGGTATTCCGCAATCTCCTCCTCGGACCAGGTGAGTCCCGTGTCCTTGTCAGGTGTGATGTTCCGCACCCTGGAATTCTCGGGACCATTGGGATTCCCGGCCAAGAAGCGGGAGTTGTCCGTTGCCTGGGTCACTCCACGGGGCGTGTGGCATTCCCCGCAGTGGCTGACGGCTCGCACCAAGTACTCCCCCCGTGCCAGGCCGGATGTGGGTGCGGAAGCCGGCGGCGTTTCCTTCGGGGCGAAAGCAGCCAGCCAGGCGGGGAGGAAGACGCTCTCAAAGAGCGGCACCGTGATCTTCTTGGGCTGGTTGGGCCGGTTCACCGGGGGGACCGTCCGCAGATAGGCGACCAGGGCGCGCAGATCCTCTGCCGCCATGCCGTTGAACACCGTGTAGGGATGGACGGGGATGAGGCGCTCGCCATTGGGGCGACGGCCCAGGCGAATCGCTGTGATGATCTGTTCGTCGGTCCAGGCCCCAATGCCGGTCTGCCGATCTGGCGTGATATTGGTGGAATAGACCGTTCCGAACGGTCCGTCGTACTTCCGCCCACCGGCATTGAGCGTTCCTTTCGGCTCCGTGTGGCAGCCACATCCGCCTGCCGCGCCGAACACATACTTCCCATGGGCCACGAGGTCCGGCAAGGGAGCCGTTGCGCTCTCGGCGACCGAGGGAAGCGAAAGCCCAGCCCAGCAGAACAGTGCTATCGCGCCGATGACGCTGGCTCGCAGGCGGGCCGGAATGAGCGAAGTGTCGAATCGCATGGCATCTGGCATGGATAACGCTCCTGTGGCGGAAATGGTTCCAAGGCGAGACAACATAACATGCTAAGAGAATCCCGCAAACCCGGCGTGTCGGAGATCCTCAGGAGATCCACAGGCAAGAGCGCCGGGTGGCTGGTTCATACCATCCCCATCGGTGGAGCGGTCTAGGTGCCGGTGCCCGGGGCGATCATTTCAAACCGGGCCTTCCGGATGTAGAATTGGCGGGCCCCCACCAGGGTGGGGCCCTGTTGTTTGGCCGGGAGTGATCTCCGCCCACGGAGGCTTTCCGGCGTTTCGATGGGGTGGTGCATCGAATCAATCCGTAAGCTGGCATACTCGAATGGACATCTTGCCCGGTGCAGTCGAGCATAGCGAGGGAATACGGGCGCTGGCCCGACGGATCAAGGCCCGAGGGAGAGCCCTGGGGTTTGACCTGGTGGGGATCTCGCCAGTGCAAGCGCCCGCGCATGGGGAGTCCTTTGCCGGATGGCTCCGCCGGGGGTACCACGGGGAGATGGGGTACATGTCGCGGACGGCGGGCAAGCGGATGTCGCCGGGAGAGTTCCTGCCTTGGGCCAGGTCGGTTGTCTCCGTCGCACTGAACTACAACACGCCGTATAGTCGGGGGGCGGGGGCAGAGGAGATCCGTGGTTGGATCTCCCGATATGCCTGGGGGAACGACTATCACGACGTCATGCAGGCGAAACTGGCAGGTCTGCTGGATTACGTGCGTCAAGAGGCGCGGCCGGAGGTGCAGGGACGGATTTTCGTAGATGCCGGGCCGGTCATGGACCGAGAGGTTGGAGCGCGGGCCGGGATCGGCTGGTACGGCAAGAACACGAACCTGCTTTCCATGCGGATCGGCTCGTTCTTCTTCCTGGGTGAGCTGTTCCTGAGCGTGGAATTGGAATGGGACCGTCCAATCCGGGGTCGCTGCGGCCAGTGTCGGCTGTGCCTGGACGCCTGCCCGACCAACGCCTTCGTGGGTCCCTACGTCCTGGATGCCCGGAAATGCATCTCGTACCTGACCATCGAGCTGAAGGGAGCCATCCCGCGTGAGTTGCGCTCGCTGGTGGGGACCCACATCTTCGGATGCGATATCTGCCAGGATGTCTGTCCCTACAATACCAAGGTCAAGGCGACGAAAGAGCCAGCCTTCCATCTCCGGCAGGGGCTTCACGAGCCGGAACTCATTCCGCTCTTGTCCCTGACCGAGGCGGAGTTCAGATCGAAGTTCGCGGGAAGCCCGATCCTTCGGGCCAAGCGCCGGGGGCTTCTGCGGAACGTCTGTGTGGCGCTGGGGAATCTGAAGCGCCCGGATGCTGTGCGCGCGCTCACCGCAACGCTGGAGAAAGACCCCGACCCCCTGGTGCGCGGGCATGCCGCCTGGGCCTTGAGACAGATCCGGACCCGGGAGGCGGAACAGGTCCTTCGCGAGGCGCATGCCCGGGAAACGGACTCAACGGTCCTCGAGGAGATTCAGGCCTCGATCCACGCCTTCGTGCGGGAGTGATTGCGAAGTCCAGCGCTTCGGATTGCATTGGGACCTGAGAAGGGCCTGACCGCGAGGGACGCAGAGCGGGGGTTGAGTCGCTGTTGATGGTGATCGGGTATTCTCGCAGATTACGCAGATTGCGCGGATTTCTCCCAAACACCAAGGCCTGATCCGGCGATGGATCGGGCCCGTTTAACTAAGCGGGGAGGAACCTGGAAGGCCTGCGCGGTCGATGAATCCTACGACGGGTAAGGCCCTCCGTCAGGCCATCTCGATCAGGAGATCGTCATCCTGGACCTTGATGGGATAGGTGAGGGCCCGGATGTCGGGATCCAACCCGCACTCCCCGGTCTTGAGATGGAGGTCGTATCCATGCCACGGGCAGATGATCCGTAGCCCTTCGATCACGCCGTCGGCCAGTGGGCCGCCCTCATGCGGGCAGGAGGCCTCCAGGGCGTAGTAGCGCCCCCCCACATGAAAGATGGCGATCCGCTGACCGTCCACCTGTGCCACCTTGGCCTGACCCTCGGCCAGATCGCTTACACTCCCCACTTTGACGAACTTCGACATGCGCAGAGTCCCTCGGGGCGATGGGGGTCACGCCACCTCGATGAAGACGTCGTTCCCCTGAATCTTGACGACGAATGTCAAGACGCGGAGATCGGGATCCACAGAGCATTCACCAGTCTTCATGCTGAAGTCATATCCATGCCATGGACAGATGATCGTGTCGCCGTCCACCCCGCCCTCGTGGAGCGGTCCGTCCTCGTGCGGGCAGACGGCGCTCATGGCGTAGTAGATTCCATTCACATTGAAAAGCGCGATGTCCTTCCCGTTCACCTGCACCAGCTTCCCTTGACCGGGGGACAACTCATTGGCCTCGGCCACCTTGATCAGTCGCGCCATGCTGCACAAACCTCCAGCAGACATCAGCAGGTCTGTGTTCCGTCGTGGGGCGAGACGCTACCACAGGAATTTGGCTATGGCAACACCAGAGAATGCGTCAGATCCTTCCCGTTTGCCTGGCTCATTCCTG
>CAZXXV010000244.1:0-2873 GCA_964644725.1 uncultured bacterium | reverse complement strand
CTGCATTTTTCCGTGACACGGGCTGGGTGCACCAGTATATTTGCCGGCGCCTCAACGGCGGGGAGAGGATTCTATCATACTGGTCTCTGCTGCGCCGGGAGGTAATTCGCCGAATCCTCTTCCCATCCACTGTCCAAGTCTCTCGAATTTCTGGGGGCCTCGATGGCTGAGTTCAGCGTACGGACGAGGAAGCAACAGGAGATGGTGGACATCACCGGGAGGGTGGCGGATCTGGTGAAGCAATCCGGGGTCAGCGACGGGATCTGCCTGGTCTATGTCCCTCATGCCACGGCGGCGGTGGCCATCAACGAGAATGCCGACCCGAACGTCTGTGAGGATATCCTGGATGCCCTCGCACGCTTGATCCCGGAAGGCCGGTGGAGACACGACCGGATTGATAACAACGCCGCCGCTCACATCAAAGCCACGATCCTGGGACCTAGCGAGGCTGTGCCGGTCCGGGGGGGCCGTCTTCGCCTTGGCACCTGGCAAAGCCTGATGCTGGTAGAGCTGGACGGCCCCCGGGACCGGACCGTCATCGTGGAGGTCCGATGACGGAGAGACATGACTCCCATGCGTGAGAAGGAGATCGCATGACCGTCGTCCAGGCGATCACGCTCGGCGTGGTGCAAGGCCTCACCGAGTTCCTGCCGATCAGCAGCATCGCCCACCTGCGAGTGATTCCTGCCCTCCTGGGGTGGTCCGATCCGGGCGCCGCCTTCTCTGCGGTCATCCAACTCGGCACGCTGGCGGCCGTCCTGATTTACTTTGGGAACGACATCTGGATCATAACGCGGGCCGCTCTCCGGGGGTTAGCCGATGGCCGGCCATGGGCAAAGCAGGAGGCGCGGCTGGCGTGGTTCATCCTGATCGGGACACTTCCAATCGTGGTGTGCGGGCTAGCATTCAAACGGTACATCGTGGGGGAGCTGCGGTCCCTGTACGTCATCTCAGGCAGCCTGATCGTCTTAGGGATCCTGCTCTGGGTTGCGGAGAAGAGAGCAGCTTTCCATCGTGAGATCCAGCACATCGGATGGCTGGACAGCCAACTCATCGGCCTGGCCCAGGCGCTGGCCCTGATCCCGGGATCGTCCCGGTCCGGCACCACCATAACGGCCGCCATGTTTCTGGGCCTGACGCGGGAGGCCGCAGCGCGTTTCTCATTTCTCCTGGGCATCCCGGCCATCGGCGCGGCTGGCTTGTTCGAGCTGCGGGATCTCTTGAAACACGGCCTGGGAGGCGCGGGGCTTTCCGCTCTGGCCATCGGGATTTTGGCCTCGGCCGTCAGCGGCTACCTGGCGATCGACCTCTTGCTGCGCTATCTGCGCACCCGGACGACCTACGTCTTCGTCTGGTACCGGATCGGCCTCGGCCTCCTGCTGCTGGCGCTCCTGGCAGTCGGGATGCTGCAGCCACTGGGCTGAGGCACAGGGTAGGCGGGCTCGCGTGGTGGCGCTGGAGAGCGATGGGCTCTGGTGGGCTGTGGGGCTGGGCGAGCCAGACACCGAGGTGGGTGGGGACCGTCTGGACGACGTCGGGCGGCTCGATGAAGATCCCGGCGCATAAGCCGGTTATCGGATCGGCCCGAGGACCGGCGTGCCCCGCCAGCGCAAGTGGCGTGTCGCACCGTTCGCCGGACTCGGCATGGGCACACGACAGTTCTTTGGTTCTATTGGGGTGTCCCCAACTGCTCTTGACTTTATCGGCCAGTGGGAGTTAGCGTTGTGGCCGGCTGAACAAGGATCACGGCCATTGGGGTCAACGATGGCGGCTGAAAGAATCCCGGGGGGCGATCCCAACGGCTCTCTGGGGGCGATTGACCCACGAGGAGCCGTCGTCTTTCGGGGGCGGGTGCCCGCCGCAGAAGAAGCGCAGGACATGAACGACGTTACCTGCCATGCGCAGCCGCAACGCGGGCGCTTGTGCCTGTGGATTGTCGTCCCGCTATTGCTCCTTGCCAGGGTTCCCCTGCCCGCCTGGGGTGGCGAGGGTGGCGCGGCGCAGCTCCAGAAGTGGTACCAGGAGCTGCGCGAACTGGCACCGCTCAGCCCCTTCGGCGTTCCCCTCAGCATTCAGTCGGAGGAGCGCAACGATCGGGTGACCGCCGAGGTGCACGGTATCATCGAGTACCCCTTCGATACGGTCAAGGCGGCGCTGAGCACGCCCGCTGCCTTGTGTGAGTTCATCCCGTTGAACGTGACCATCAAGGCGTGCACCTACCAGAGTCAGGCGAGCGACGCGCTCCTCACGCTCTATTTCGGGCGGAAGCAGTACCAAGAGCCCCAGGAGGCCTCGTCCCAGCCGTACAACTACGCGATGCAAGCGGCGGAGCCCGGCACCTTGTCGGTCATCTTGAGCGCCATCCGGGGCCTCTTCGGGACCACGGCCCACCGGTTCCAGTTGGACGCGGCGGGCGTGGAAGGCCGGACGGTGGTGGCCCTGCGCTCATCCTACGTGCAGAGCGCCGCGAGCAAACTGGCGACCACCATCTATCTGGCCACCGCGGGACGGGACAAGGTCGGGTTCAGCCATGAGGACGCTGGCCCGGGCGATCGGCTCGGGTACGTGAAGGGCCTGCGGGGCATGGTCGAACGCAACATCATGCGCTACTACCTCGCCCTCGAGGCCTTCCTGGACACCGAGACCCTGCCGGCCCCCCACCGGTGGGAGGCACGCGTCAGCGCGGCCTACGAGCTGATGGAGCGCTACCCCCTCCAGCTCCACGATCTGGAGAAGGCGGAGTATCTCGACGCCAAGCGGCGGGAGCACGAGAATCAGCTCCGCCTGCAGCAGAAGCTGACCGGCCCCGCCCCGCACAATCCCTAGGGCCGGTGGCGACCGCGCCGCCGGAGTGCCTCACCGCGAAATTCGAC